>JAUXMA010000216.1 GCA_030623425.1 Rhodospirillaceae bacterium | reverse complement strand
GTGACTTCGGCGGGACTTTTGGCCGAACGCTTGCCGGACGGAGCCTTTCATCAATATGTTCCCGTCGATCGCTTGCGCTTCGTACGGCGGTTTCTCGATCATTGGCGGCCCGATCTGGTGCTCTGGGCGGAATCGGAATTCTGGCCCAATCTGGTGAGCGAGCCGGCGGCGCGCGGCATTCCGATGGTCCTCGTCAACGGCCGCGTCTCGCCCCGGTCATTTGCCGGCTGGCAACGCTGGCAACGGCTGATCGCCGGGCTTCTCTCCGGTTTCTCTCTTTGCCTGGGGCAGACGGAGGCCGATGCCGAGCGTTTGCGCCGACTCGGCGCGCCGCGGGCAAAATGCTTGGGCAATCTCAAGTTCGCGGTGGCGCCGTTGCCAGCCGACGAGCGCGAATTGGCCGGATTGGCCGAAATCTTCGGCGACAGGCCGCGTTGGTTGGCGGCCAGCACCCACGCCGGGGAAGAAGACATCGCCGGGCGCGTTCACCGCCGTCTCAAGGTGAACTTCCCCGCCCTGTTGACGATCGTCGTCCCCCGCCATCCCCGGCGCGGCCAGGAAATCGCCGCAGCCCTGCGCAAGACGGGTCTGACGGTGGCGCTGCGCTCGGCCGGCGATGTCCCGACCCCCGACACCGACATCTATGTCGCCGACACCTTGGGCGAATTGGGACTGTTTTACCGTCTCTGCGGCATCGTCTTCATGGGTAAATCCCTGGTTCCCTTGGGCGGTCAGAATCCGCTCGAGGCGGCACGCCTGGACTGCTCCCTGATCCACGGGCCGCATATGGCCAACTTCGAGGAAATGGCCCATCGCCTGCGCCAGGCGGGGGCCTCGGAAGAAGTCGCCGACGAGGCGGCCCTCGCCCTCTCCGTCGAACGCCTCCTTGCCGACGATAAGGAACGGGCGCGGAGAGCCGCCGCCGCCAAAACCGCCGCCGCGGCCGAGGCCGGGGTGATCGACGCGGTGATGATGGAACTGGCGCCGTTCATCGAGTCCTTGTCCGGGGAAAAACCCCATGCGGGCCCCTGACTTCTGGCGGCGGCCTGGTCTGCTTTCCACCCTGTTGACGCCAATGGCGTTGGCCTACGGGGCGGCGGGGCGGCTCCGCTTTGCCGCCGGCAGGCCCTGGCGGGCGCCGGTGCCGGTGCTTTGCGTCGGCAACCTTGTCGCCGGCGGAGCCGGCAAAACCCCGGTCGCGCTCAGCCTCGCCGGCCGCCTGCAAAAGCGCGGCGTCGATGTCCATTTCCTTACCCGCGGCCATGGCGGAAGCGCCGCCGGTCCCCTCGCCGTCGACCCTCGCCGCCACGGCTCCCATGAGGTCGGCGACGAGGCGCTGCTACTGGCCCGTTGCGCCTCGACCTGGGTCGCCCGCGACCGGGTTCTGGGGTGCCGCGCCGCCGTCGCCGCCGGCGCCGAGGCGATCATCATGGACGACGGCTTCCAGAACCCTTCCTTGGCCAAGGACGTCTCGCTGGTGGTGGTGGACGGCGGTTACGGTTTCGGCAACGGCCGGCTCATTCCGGCGGGGCCTCTGCGTGAGCCGGTCGAGATCGGGCTCGAACGCGCCCAGGCCCTTATCATCATCGGCGCCGACGAGAGCGGCGTTGTCGATGGCCGAGCCGCGCTGCCAGCCCATGGCGTTTTGCGGGCCCATGTCAAACCCGGTCCCGAGGCGCTCAGGCTGACGGGCCGGCCGGTCGTCGCCTTCGCCGGCATCGGCAGGCCGGAAAAATTCTTCAACACCTTGCGCGACATGGGATGCCACGTACGGGCAACACACGCCTTTTCCGATCACTGTCCCTTTGGGAAAGGAGAAATCGAGCCTCTGCGCCGGCAAGCCGACGACTTGGGCGCGGTCCTGGTAACCACGGCCAAGGACGCCGTCCGCCTCGGCGATGACACGCGGCAAGGCATCGAGGTCTTGACAATCACCATCGAATGGGAGGACGAAACGGCCGTCGACGCGATCCTCAAATACCTGATGCGCGATGGCTGATCGAAATCCCGCCGCCGCCGTTTCGCGGCGCCTGCTGATTCATCCCCTGCAAACCCTGTTTGCCCACGCCGCCTTCGCCTTCATCCGTCGGCTTCCGCACGATACGGCGTCGGCGCTGGGCGGACGGATCGGCCGCCTCATCGGCCCCCGTTTGAAGGTCACCGGCCTGGCCCGGCGCAATCTCTCGCGCGCTTTCCCGGAAAGGACGCCGGAAGAGATCGAAACGATCATCGGCGACATGTGGGACAACTTGGGCCGTACCGCCTTCGAGTTTCCCCACCTGGACCGGCTGCGCTTCTACGAGGCAGGCAGCGTCGTCGAGGTGACGGGCGCCGAAAACATCGATTTCCTCAAGGACGACGGCAAACCCGGCATCTTCTTCTCCGGCCACCTCGCCAACTGGGAGACCGCCGCCATCAGCGTCGTCCAGCGCGGCCTGCCCATCCACCTGATCTACCGCGCCCCCAACAACCCGCTGATGGAGCGCCTGTTCAGCCACCGCCATCCCGGCGCCGGCGAGTTGATCCGCAAGGGGCCGCTGGGTGCCCGCCGGGCGCTGGCCCGGCTCAAGGAGGGCGGGCATCTGGGCATCCTCGCCGACCAGAAAATGAACGACGGCATCCCGGTGCCGTTTTTCGGACGCGACGCCATGACGGCCCCGGCGGTGGCCCAATTGGCGCTCAAATTCAATTGCCCGGTGGTGCCGGTCAGGGTCGAGCGGCTGGGCGGAGCGCGCCTGCGCGTCACCCATTTTCCGCCCATGGAGATCGAGAAGACCGGCGACAGGCATGCCGATGTCGCCGTCCTGATGGCCCGGATCAACGCCCTTCTCGAGGACTGGATCCGCGAGCGCCCGGCGCAATGGCTGTGGGTCCACAACCGCTGGCCGGATTGATCGGATACTCTAATCCCCTTCCGGCAAGGGGGCGGCGATAAGCGCCGGATCCAGGTGGGTGGCAAAAAGGCTGACGCCCCAGTGAAGATGCGGCGCCGTGGCGCGGCCGGTCGCCCCGACGCGGCCCAAGGGTTCGCCCTTGGCGACGCGTTGGCCCTGCCCGACCAGGATCGCGCTCATGTGGGCGTAAACGGAATTGAGGCCATGCCCGTGATCGATTATCACCGTCTTGCCGGTAAAGAACATGCCCTCGTGCGCCAGTGCGACGACGCCGTTGCCGGCCGCCACCACCGGCGTGTTCGCCGGGGCGGCGATGTCGACCCCGACATGCGGCCGGCGGGGTTGGCCGTCGAGAATGCGCCGGCCGCCGAAGACACCCGATATCCGGCCCTTCACCGGCCACATGAACCCGGAAGCGAAATAGGGGCTGTCCGTGTCCTCGGTCCTGGCGGCGGCGATCATGGCGCTTTCCAAGCGGATTCGCTTCAGGGCTTCGGGGCCTGGCGTGACCTGTTGCGACGGTAGCCCGTCGATGCGCTGGACGGGATACTCACGCGGCGCCACCGTCAAGGTTCTGGAAGCGCCGTGACCATCGGCGTAAATCACCCGCACCCCCACACGGGGCGGCGCGTCGCGTCCGAAACCGACAACGAACAGCCCGCCTTTCGAAACCCGGACGGCGACGCCGTCGATGAGGACTCGAGCGCCGGCTTCGGTGATCCCGAATGCCAGCCCGCCTTGCACGAAGCGCCCCTCCAGATTCAACAGCCGGTCGCTGGCCAAGGCCGGAGCCGCCGCCGCCACGAGCCAAAAGACGGCGGCGGCGATTTGCGGCAAGGGCGCCATCACCACAGCTTCCCTTGGCGATCGTCCGATTTGCGCGAACGTCTCTTGCCCGGTTTTTGGCGGTCATGTTTCGAGTGCCGTTCTCCCCGGGGACCCCTCTCGTCTTGAGTCACCGTCACCCCGGCCTCGCCGTCGTGGAAAAGAACCGAGAGTCCCATC
>JAUXMA010000250.1 GCA_030623425.1 Rhodospirillaceae bacterium | reverse complement strand
GCTGAGGACTGTCTGCAGGATGTATTCGTACGTTTTGCAGCCGGCGTGGGCGGCTTTAATATTCGCCGGAACGTCAAAGGGTATCTGGTAAGCTGTGTGGCCAACAGGGCAAGGGACTATCTGAGGAAAAAGGCAGCCAGCCTGGACTGTCCGGTAGAACAGATGGATTGTTTTGCGACATCGAGTGACCCTGCCAAAGAGTTAATAGGCCGAGAAGATTCGGCTGCGGTCTTTAGGGCGCTGGAGCAACTGCCTTTTTACCACTCTTTCGGCGGCAAGGTTGCCGCCGCCACCATCGACCTCGCCGAGAAACTGATCGACTTGGCGCCGGTGCCGATGTCGAAGGCGATCTTCTCCAACTCGGGTTCCGAGGCCAACGACACAGCCATCAAAATCATTTGGTATTACAACAACGCCCTTGGCCGGCCGCGGAAAAAGAAGATCATATCGCGCCACAAAGCCTACCACGGCGTCACCGTCGCCACCGGCAGCCTGACCGGCTTTGCCAACAATCACCGTGACTTCGATCTGCCAATTGACCGCATCTTGCATACCAGCTGCCCCCATTACTACCGTTTCTCCGAGAACGGCGAGACGGAAGAGGAATTCGCCAGCCGCTGCGCCGAGGATCTTGAAAAATTGATCATCGACGAAGGGCCGGATACCGTCGCCGCCTTTTTCGCCGAGCCGGTCATGGGGGCGGGCGGAGTGATCGTCCCTCCGGTCACCTATTTCGAGAAAATCCAGGAAGTGCTGAAAAGATACGACATACTGTTTATAGTCGACGAGGTGATCTGCGGCTTCGGGCGTACCGGCAACTTTTGGGGGAGCCAGACCTTCAACCTTAAACCCGACATGATGACAACGGCCAAGGCCTTGTCGTCTGCCTACCTGCCGATCTCGGCGCTGCTGGTATCCGAACCCATCTACCATGCGATGGTCCAGGAAAGCGAAAAAATCGGAATCTTCGGCCACGGTTTCACCTATTCCGGCCATCCCGTGGCGGCGACGGTGGCCCTGGAAGCGATCACCATTTATGAGGAACGCAACATCCTTGATCACCTCGGCCGGGTCGGCCCTGGCTTCCAGGAGGGACTGCGCCGCTTCGCCGATCACCCCCTCGTCGGCGAGGTTCGCGGCGTCGGCATGATCGGCGGAGTCGAGATCGTTCAGGACAAGGCAAGCCGGAAGCCTTTCGCTGCTTCGGACGGTGTCGGTCCTTACTTGTCGGACAAGCTCCAGGAACACGGCGTGATCACTCGGGTGATCGGCGATACCGCCGCCTTCGCGCCGCCGCTGATCATCACGGCGGATGAAATCGGCGAAATGCTGGACAGCCTTGGCCAAGCCTTGGACGAAACCGCCGACTGGACCGCCTTTCGGGGTTTGTTGTCATAACCTTCCCTTCCCTAGTGGCCCGGTTCATTGAACGGAAAATTCGAAAAATAGGTTGCGGAGTAAAGACCTAATTCATTAGCATAAGTGAAAATAAGCCGAACCGAGGCAGGTGACCGTCTCGGCCCCCGGAAACCTGACGGCCGGGGAGGAATGGATGATCAACTACGACGAATATTTCGCCGATAAAATCGATGCCCTGAAAGAGGAAGGCCGCTACCGCGTCTTCGCCGAGCTGGAACGCATGGCCGGCGATTTTCCACGGGCGAGGAATTACCGCAACGGCGAAATCAAGGATATCACCGTCTGGTGCTCGAACGATTACATGGGCATGGGCCAGCACCCGGAAGTGCTCGCCGCCATGCACGAAGCCATCGATAAATGCGGCGCCGGCGCCGGCGGCACCCGCAATATCTCGGGCACCAATCACTATCACGTGCTTTTGGAAAAGGAACTGGCGGATTTGCACCGCATGGAGGCGGCGCTTCTGTTCGGCTCCGGCTGGACGGCCAACATGACGGCGCTGTCCACACTCGGCGCCTTGCTTCCGGACTGCGTGATCCTGTCCGACGAGAAAAACCACAACTCCATGATCGAGGGCATCGTGCATTCGAAAGCCGAGAAAAAAATCTTTAAACACAACAACCTCGAACACCTGGACAGCCTTCTCGGCCAGTATCCGTCCGAGCGGGCCAAGCTGGTGGCCTTCGAATCCGTCTATTCCATGGATGGCGACATCGCCCCGATCAAGGAAATCCTCGATGTCTGCGAACGGCACAACGCCATGAACTTCCTCGACGAGGTTCACGCGGTCGGCATGTATGGGCGGCGCGGCGGCGGCATCGCCGAACGCGATGGCCAGATGCACCGGGTTACCGTCATGCAAGGGACTCTGGCCAAGGCTATCGGCGTTGTCGGCGGTTACATCGCCGGATCGGCGGCGATGTGCGATTTCATCCGCTCTTACGGTTCCGGCTTCATTTTCTCCACCTCCATGCCGCCGGGGGTGGCCGCCGCCGCCCTGGTCAGTATCCGTTACCTGAAAGAACACAACGAACTGCGCGAAAAACATCAAGAGCGGGCGGCGACGCTGAAACGGCGCTTCGCCGAGGCCGGCATCCCGGTCATGCCGTCGAGCAGCCATATCGTTCCCGTCATCGTCGGCGATCCGGTGCAATGCAAGCAAGCCAGCGACCAGCTCCTGGACAAGCACGGCATCTATGTCCAGCCCATCAACTACCCGACGGTGGAGCGTGGCACGGAGCGCCTGCGGTTCACGCCGACGCCGCTGCACTCGGACGCCGACATGGATCATCTGCTGGCGGCGATCAAAACGGTCTGGGAACAGTTGCGTCTAAAGACCGCGGCTTAAGACGCTTGTCGCCTTATAATGGACTCGGGCCGGCAACTTACTTATAATAGTGGTGATTTTGGGGGTTTTCGCGGAGCCGGCGGATGTATACCGATAACACTCTGACGCCGAAGGAAGCGGTCCGCCTTTGCGCCCTCGGCACACTGGCGCAAGCGCCCGTCAACTATGGGACTCTCGCCAACGCCATCCGCCATTTCGTCGGCCACGTCATCGGGCCTTCGCTCGACGTCATGGGCCCTTCCCTGGAATTGTTGAAGTACGAGGGCTTGATCGAGGCTGTCGACGGCATCGGCATGGAAGACGACGCCATGCTCGCCATCACCGACGACGGACGCGAGGAGCTTCGGACCCTTTTGAGCGCCAATATCCGCGCTTCGGCGGCGGAGCTGAACAAGCTCATCTTCGCCTTGAAATTCCATTTCCTGCACTTGCTGGACCGGCAGGGCCAGCGCCGCCAAGCCGGCCACATGGTCGAGGTCTGCGAGAACGAACTGGCCAGGCTGGAAGACCTGCGCCAATACCATGCCGGCAGCGAAGGCTACCTGTTGCAATGGCTGGATCACGACATCGCTCTGCTGGAATCCCGCCTCGACTGGCTGCGCGAATTTCGCGACAAGTTCCAT
>JAUXMA010000143.1 GCA_030623425.1 Rhodospirillaceae bacterium | reverse complement strand
GCCTATTCTCTTGAGAGACCTTGCGGCCATTCTCCCGAGCCGACCTGGGGTCCACGGGCCATCATCCCCGGTAATCGGTGAAGAAGCTCATTTCTTGTGTTTCTTGGCGGCGGCCCGATCCTTCTTCGGCTGGCTCAGCTCCACCCAGGGATTGCCGGTGTGGCCGTCCTTGGTCGAGGCGGCATTGGCGGGCCCAACAGGCCGGCGCCGGCGAATCCGTTCCCTCGGTTTCGGGCCGCCGCTGTTCCGTTTCGCCCAGGGAGAGATATCCACGAGGTCGCCCCACGCCAGATTGCCGTTCGGGGAGTGGTTGCCTTGAGCGGCCGCGCCAACTTTCGAACTCATTCCGGAGCCGCCCCTTGAATGTTGGGCGCCCGGTTTCCTGGAATGCTCCGTTGCCGCCCGGGTATCCAACAACCGCCGTTTCGCCTTCGTTTTGCGTTCATCGCGAAGGTGCGACAGGGCTCGCTTATTATCGAGCGCATTTAAAATGGCGCGGGAAAGAATCTTTGGTTCGAGGCGCTCCAATTTCAGGCAATCCACTGCCCCGGCGGCAATGGCTTTGAGCCTGGAATCGATCCCGCCACGCCTCGTGACCAGGATGATGGGGACGCTCCAACCGGAAGCCACGGTCTTGCGGATGATTGCCATTCCGGTGCCGCCAGCCAGTGTCTCGCCGACGAAGCAAATGTCATAGGCCCCCTTTGCAATTGCCTTGATCGCGGTGTCGTACGATGAGACCCGCTTGATGCGAAAACACTGCGGTTCGCTTTGACGGAGAAGAGATTCAAGCGCCTCGAAAGAGACGCCGGTTTCGCCAGCGATCAAGACGTCTGTAGTTCCATATTGCGTTTTGGAGATTTTTGGCAACGAACCCGAATTCCCCATGCCGTCGTGGTTTCGGCGGGCATCGTAGCATCTCGCCCTACCGAATGGTAGCCATCTCCTATCGATCATCCCCAGGCGCCGGCATAGTGCCTTCCTCTTCGGCCAGGAATGCCCAATGCACATCCAAGCCCCACTTAGGCTCGGGCCTCCTCGCTGTCCGAACAATGGGGTCCACCCCACCCCCCTCACTCCAACCGTGCCGCTCTTGCCATCTCGGCGTCGAAGCTTTAATAAATTTACACTAACGTTTTCCCGCCGAATTATTCCTCAAAAGATTTATGCCACCTATAGACGCCGAGACAACGACGGCGCCACCCACGAACAGGAGACCACTAACAGGGATTAAAGGCATCGATCTTCCCCCTACAGTCCGGATGTTACAAGTTGTCGCTCGCCCAATCTTCAGAGTGGCTTCCTAAGACTGCAAGTCGATCAAACAATCCACACCCCCAAGCAATCCACGCCCCCGAGCCGATAGCTTCATAATCTCACGGGAAAAGGAAGGCCGAGAGAAGATGCCGCGGTTGCGGATTTTTGTGGGTGGAGCGGCGGCTTGGCGTGGGTTCGCGGGAGGTTTTCCAGGCTGTTCCCGATCGCCGTCGAGCGGCCCGTGGCCGAGGCCGCCGGGCGGGCGTTCTCGGCGGGCCGGGCATTCATGCCGGACGGCTTTTTGGGTTGGCCCGGCCACCTTTCCTTGACCAATTTCGGATGAACTCAATGAATGATTTTTTCGCTACCGGCTTGCTGAAATAGTAGCCTTGCGCGAAGTCACAACCATGAGAGCGCAAAAATTCGAGCTGCTCTTTCTTCTCCACACCTTCCGCCACAACTTTCAAGTTGAGCCTATGCGCCATGGTGATGATCGCCTCGATCAACACGGCATCATCTTTGTCGACCGTGATGTCACGCACGAACGACCGGTCTATCTTTACGAGATCAACCGGAAATTTGTTTAGATAGCTCAGGGACGAATAGCCTGTTCCAAAGTCGTCCAACGACAGGACAACACCGATAGCTTTCAAAGATTCCATCAAATCAATGCTGCTTCCGGTGTCTTCCATGACCAGGCTTTCGGTGATCTCGATGGTCAACATATCCGGCGAAAGGCCTGCCTCGTCGAGGGCCTTCGTGACCAATTCTTTTGAGAATCCATGCCTGATTTGGCGGCTGGATAGATTGACCGAAACGCCAAGTGGCCGCGCCGCCGCCTTTTGCCAATCCTTTGCCTGCTTGAGCGCGGTCCGAAATACCCACTCACCAATAGGACCGATCAATCCTGAATTCTCGGCGACTGGCATGAACTCATCCGGAGGCACGATCCCTTTCTTCGGATGATGCCAGCGCAGCAACGCCTCGGCGCTGATTACGCGGTGCGTTCGCAGGTCGATGATGGGTTGGTAGAGGAGGGCGAATTCTTCGCCTTCGATGGCCTGGCGCAAGTCCTTCTCCATGGCGACTTGGTTTACCGCCTTGGCATTCATCTCCGGGGTGAAAAACTTGTACAACCCACGCCCGGTTTCCTTCACCGCGTAGAGGGCCAAGTCGGCGTTCTTGATAAGAGTATCCAGCTCTGTATCGTCGGTGGGATATGCCGTGATCCCAATACTGGTCGCCGTGTACACTTCTTGGCCTTGCAGAATAAAGACTTCGCCCAAGGATTTAATGATCCTTTCGGCGAGGACTACGACATAGTCACCGCTCTTGAGATCCGGGGCAATGACGGCAAATTCGTCCCCCCCCAATCTTGCCACGGTATCCGTTTCTCTTACGCATCGGAGAAGCCTTTTGGCGACGCCTTTCAGCAGCAGATCGCCGGTCGGATGGCCGAGCGTGTCATTGACGATCTTGAAGTGATCCAGGTCGAGATACAAAACCGCGAATTGGCCGGCGTTGCGGTGTGCTTGAGCCAACGCTTGGCTCAATCGATCCTGAAACATGACGCGATTGGGCAGATTGGTAAGTGGATCATGCATCGCCAAACGCCGCATCGACTCCTCGGCCTTCTTTCGGTCCGTGATGTCGATGACCGTTGTCAACGCACTTTTGGCGACACCGTCGCTGGACAGCAGGGGGGCCCCGGAAACCACCACGTAGCGGCTGTCACCGCCGTCCCTGGGGGTGATTTCAAGCTCCCACTCGACCGTTTCGCCGCCAGACAAGATCGCCAGGTGCTCCTCCATGATCTTCCGATCGTCCCCGCCCACGTATTTTTCATAATGATCGCCACTCAAATCATCGTCCCGATTCATGTTAAAAATGCGGTTCATCGCGGCGTTCGCGTAAAGCGTTTTACCGTCGAAGGAGATATGCCAAATGCCGACCGGACTGCTTTCCGATAGGGTCCGATACCGCCTCTCGCTTTCTTCCGCTTTGTCGAGGGCCCCCTTGATATCCTTGCGGGCTGAATACAGTTCCTCGGCGATCCGGGCATGTTGAGCGCCTAATTCCTCGAAGCGTTCCTTTGTGGCCCGGAGATCCGACAGCTGCCGTTGCAGCTCCGCCTTCGCCTGGCGCTCATCACGAAGCTGCAACGAGGTTCGTCTCCTATCGAGCCCTTGGCGAATTGCGCGGGCAAGACTCTCCGGTTCGAGGTGTTCCGCCAACAGGTAATCCATTGCACCGGCCTGAATGGCTTCGGCCCCGGCTTCTTTGCCGCCAAGATTGGTGAGCAGGATGACGGGGACGCACCAACCGGAGGCCACGGTTTCGCGGATAAACTCTATTCCGGTGCGGTCGGACAGCGTCTCGCCCACGAAGCAGATGTCGTGGGTCTCCTCCGCGATGGCCTCGATCGCGGCGTCGTAAGACGTCGCCCGCTGGACGCCAAACCTTTGCGGATCGCCGTGAAGGAGCAGCGACTCGAGCGTCTCGACGGGATCGCGGTCATTGCCGGCGATTAAGACGGCGGTAGTGCCATTTTGAGTTTCGAAGATACCTGGCAATGGACTGGGATTCCTTATGCAATCTCGGTTTGGACTGGTATCCTAGCCCCAATTGTTCATGGCAGCCAGCGCTATTGGACGAGGCAAGGGACGTGAAAGGCGGTCTGGTCCGGGCCGGCCGGACGAAGGGGAAAATGGCAAAACCAAAGCCGGAAAACCGTTGATGACAAGCGGCTTGGTTGCTGCTAGTGTTTTTTATTGAGTTCTTTATTTTTGTATCAGATTAGGTTTTGATAGGCGAGTGGACGGCGCGTTGCGCAATTGGCGGTGACGGGAGGTTTCCGTGGCCGAGTTTCATGCAGCCCCAAAAGCTTGGCGCCTCGCGGCGGATGAACGGGCGAAGCAGCGGACAGTTTTTCCAACGACTTCCTTATATGTAAAGTCAGGGAGAGAAAACAATGGTGCCAGAGATCGTCATGGCGAAAATCGAAGGAGGCGCGCAGGCCGTGCAGTTGAAGGCGATGGCCGGGAAATCCTTCACGATCGGCAAAATAACGACCGCCGGGACGGGGCTGGGAAGCTGGCTGTTCATGGCCCCCGAGGGAAGCGCCGGGGCGCTCGGCAAGGGGACCATTGCCGTCAAGCTCGAAGGAACCCGGCAGATGGCCGAATTGACGTCGCTCGTCGGCAAGTCCGTGACGGTGGGCAAAGCCCCGGTAACCGCCGCCGGCGCCGGCCACTGGCTGGTCCTGCATCCGAACGCCGGTTTGGCGGCGAAAGGGATTGCCGGGGCGGCGGGCGCCGCCGGAAAAGGGCTGGCCGGTTCCGAGATGGTCATGATGAAGCTGGAAGGCGCCACGCAGGCGGCGCAACTGCCCATGCTCACCGGCAAGAGCTTCACGGTCGTCACTCCCCCGATGGTCGGCAAAGAGACCATCAACTGGCTGTTCCTCAAACCCACCGGTGGCGCCGGGCTCGCCGGCAAGGATTTGGTCGCGCTGAAAGTTCAGCATGGCGCCGCCCAGTTGCCGGCCCTCGTCGGCAAGACGGTGACGGTGGGCCAGTCGCCCTTGGTCGCCGGCAATGCCGGCAAATGGCTGGTGCTGCAAACCGGCGCGGGAATGTCGACGAAGGCCGCGGCGGCGACCGCCGTTGCCGCCAAAAGCGTCTATATGGCGAAGGGCGTGACGGTCGCCGGCACCGTTTCCAAGGGGGCGGCGACGGCGAAAACCGCGATTGCCGGGAAGACCCTGGCCGCCGCCACCGCCGCCAAGGGCGCCGCGGCGGGCGGAACCATCTGGACGGGAACCGGGTTTAGCCTGGGGCTTGGCTTGGGCCTGGGCGCCTTCGGCCCGGTGCTCCTGGGGGCGGCGGCGGCGGCCGCCGGTTACGGTTTCTATCGCCACCGCCAGGACCTGGAAATCACCGACACGGAACTCGAGGAGGCCGTTGCCGAGGCAACTTCCTAGAAAGCCGCGCCGGCGCCGTTGTTTGCCAAAACCGCTCCCCTGGACATCAAGGGGGAGCGGGCCGGTACCTGAATCCCTCCAACCACGAAATGTGTGTACTCATAAGAACCGAGGGTCCGCTTACGGCCACATTACGGACCTTTGAAGGCTCCGCCTCGGAGTGCAGCTTGTGACCCAGGCTGTGTGAAAACCCGTCAAGCCGGCGAGT
>JAUXMA010000058.1 GCA_030623425.1 Rhodospirillaceae bacterium | reverse complement strand
GACGGCAAACGCCAGATAAACGAAAAGCCCGCCGGCGATCAACAGCCAAGGCCATCGATGCGGTCTGTTCCATTCCTCTTTCGCCCGCCAGACGACCCAGGGCGCGGCGAAGACGGCGCCGCCGATAAAGAGCAGGAAATGGGCAACGTCGCCGACCGGGCCATACTCGGAAATCCTTTCGAAAAGGGGAAACAGGGCCGGGTCGACTTCGGCCATGGGCCCGAGCAGGATTTTCGGGTAAAGGAGCCGCATCGCCCAGGCGATGGCCCCGGCGCCGGCTAGCGCCGCCAACAAACGCCGGATGGCGCCATGGCGCCCGGACCAAACCCGCGCCGTGGCGCGGACCGCGCTCCAGAACGCCAACAACGAGGCCGCCAGGGTCAAATGGATGATCGACAGCCGGTCGTATTCGACATCCCCATATCCCGCCGCCCCGCGCTCGATAAGCAACGCCACCACCAAACCCAGGGTCAGGCCCATGGCGATATGAACGTTCGTCTCGGCCCTCCCCTGCTCGCCCGACAGCCACGCCACGCCGGCGGCCAAAAGACAGAGCGCCAGGAAAATCAGCGCCTCCGGCCCCACCCAGAGCGCCAGGGCCAAAAACCCGCCGGCGAAGAGGGCGTCACGTCGATGGTCGGTGGACGCCATCAGCGCGCGAATGACAAAACCCAGCGCCAGGATGCTCAGCAAGCCGAACAACATGTGATGGTCGGCGTGGCCGACGGTGGCGAACCCCATGACGCCCGCTTGCGCGGCGGTCAAGGCGCCGGCGATGTGGGCGGCGGCCCGGCTCAGGATGGGAAGCAGCGCCCAGACCAGGGCGACGGCGGCGGCGACATGCAGGATCGGTCCGACGACGGCGCCAGCCCAGTAAAGCGCCTTGCCGAAGCCGAGCACCGGGACAAGGGGCATGGACAAAACGATCAGAAGAACGTCGAAAAGGCGAGTCCAATGCAAGCTGTCCCCGTAAGGGGCGTTGGCCCTGGGCAGGCTGTTGTCGAACCAGCCGCCCGTCTCAAAGAGTCGAATGACGCGCAACAGGTGGGCGTAGCTGTCGCCATCGGCCAGGTTGCCCTGGGCGACAATGCTGTCGCCGGCCAGCCACCAAGCGACATGGATCGAAGCGACAAAGGCGACAACCGCCAACAAGGGCCAACGGAACAAGCGCCTAGTGGCCTGTATCACCTAAATTGTACCCCTACGACGGCGTCCGGAAGCCTCGCAACGCCGTCGTAGGGGTACAATTTAGGTGATACAGACCACTAGAGCAGCACAGCGCAATTAACGACGTGCTCTTCTAACAGCCAGCGCCTTCTCGTGGGCCTCGACCGAGGGTTGGCCGAAGCAGCAAAAGATGACTTTCTCCAAGCTATCGTTATCGTCCAGGAATTTGGCCGCCATTCCGATGGCGATTTTAGCGGCGCGTTCGATGGGAAAACGGTAAACACCGGTGGAAATCGCCGGAAAGGCGATCGAGGTTAAGTTGTTGCCGACGGCCAGTCCCAAAGAGCGCCGGTAACAGTTGGCGAGCAAGCCGTCCTCGTTCTGGTCGCCACCATGCCAGACCGGGCCAACGGTATGGATAACGTGCTTGGCTGGAAGCTTGTAGCCTTTGGTGATGCGGGCCTCGCCGGTGGGGCAACCGCCCAGTTTGCGGCATTCCTCGACAAGCTCCGGTCCGGCGGCCCGGTGAATGGCGCCATCGACGCCGCCGCCGCCGAGCAACGATTCGTTGGCGGCGTTGACGATGGCGTCCACTTGCAGTTTGGTGATGTCGCCTTCGACGACGGTGATCCTGTCGGTCATCGATAAATCCTCCCTTTTTGTTAGAGCCCGGTCGAAATAACCACCGGTCCTTGCCCACCGGCATGCCCTATGATAACCGATACGGCTGACCTTGCCCCGGAGATGCGCCATGAGCCAACCCGGAACGCCTCCCGCCAGTGTCATGGTATACGTCGGTTTGGACCGTATCGGCGATGGCCTGCTCAAGCTGCCGTTCGTCCAGGCCTTGCGGCGGGCCTTTCCCGACGCCCGCATCACCTGGGTCGCCGGCAAGGAAACCAGCGTCTATGCCAGCGTCATGGCGCCGGTGGTCAAGGGCATCCTGGACGAAGTCATTGAAAACGCCGGTATCGGCCAGCATCCGAAGGAATTTTTGCGCCGCCCTTTGCCAGGCCGGCGTTTCGATTTGATCATCGACACCCAGAGAATCGTTTGGGCCAGCCTGTCGTTGAAGCGCGTCCCACATCGCCTGTTTATCTCGCCGGCGGCGCGGTTTCTGCTCTCCTCCCGGAAACCGCCGAAAGACTACCAACGCCCCAAGAGCATGCTGCGCCAGTTGCTCGACCTCTTGGAACTGGCCAGCGGGAAGGCCTTCGAGACCCCGGCGGGCATGGAGCTCGACCTCGATCCCGCCCTCGCCGAAGAGGCGGCGGGATTGCTGCCCGCGGGACCGGTCTATGTCGGCATCGCGCCGGGCGCGGGGGGGAGGCCGAAATGCTGGCCCTTGCAAAATTTCGTTGCCATGGCAAAAGAACAAGCGGCGCGGGGGCGCATCCCCGTTTTCGTACTTGGCCCCAAGGAAATCGCCTGGAAAGGCGAGCTCGCCGAGGCCGTTCCCGAAGCCCTTTTTCCCTTGCAGGCGGACGGGGTCGAGGAATCCCACCATTTTTCTCCGCAGTTTACCATTGCCTTGTCGAAACGGTTTGCGGCGGGTCTTTCCAATGATTCCGGCGTCGGCCACATGTTGGCCATCGGCGGGCGACCGCTCATCTCGCTTTACGGCACGACGTCGCCTGATAAATTCAGGCCGATGAGCGGATGCCTGACCATCGTCCGGGCCACGGATTTCGGCGGCGAAGAGATCGAACGCATCCCCGTCGAGGCGGTTATCCAGGCGGTGGACAAGGCTCTCTCAGCTTGATTTCCGCTCCTCTTCAAGGGGCATGCGGCGCATCATCCACAAAAGCAGAACCAGTCCCGGCAGGGCGAGCCCGGTACTGAAAAGGAAAAAGCCGACCCAGCCGACATGGTCCGCCAGCCAGCCGCTGGAAGCGGAAAAGACGTCGCGGGCGAAGGCCATGAAGGAACTGAGCAGGGCGTATTGAGTCGCCGTGTAGGCGATATTGCAAAGGCTCGACAGATAGGCAACGAACGCCGTCGTGCCCATTCCGCCGGCGAGGTTTTCGACGGCGATGGTGAGCATCAGCATCGGCACGTTATGGCCGATCACGGCCTGGGCGGCGAAAACCAGGTTGGAGGCCGCCATGAGGATGCCGCAACCCAACAAGGCCCTATGAATTCCGTATCGAAAGACGACGATGCCGCCAACCAGGCCGCCGATGATGGTGGCCCCCATGCCGAAGACCTTGGAAACGGCGGCGATCTCCTGTTTTGAAAAGCCCATCTCGACGTAGAATGGATTGGCCATCACCCCCAGATAGGCGTCTCCCAATTTGTAGAGCATGATGAACAGAAGAATGCAGATCCACCCCTGGCGCTTCATGAAGTCGGCGAAAGGACAGACCATGGCGCCGTACAGCCAACCGGCCACGCCGCGCATCCCATGTGACATCCAGGGAAAGCGGGCGCCAAACCTCCGCGCCCCTTCGGGGTCGGCGAGGTCAATGCCGTTTCGCGGAGTCTCGGGTTCGGCGCTCAACAGAATCGTCACCAGCCCAACCATGACCATGGCGGCCATGATGACGTAGACCTGGGACCAACTGAGGAAATCGGCGAACGAAATGGCGCCGGCGCCCGCCGTCAACAGGCCAAAGCGATAGCCGTTGACGATCATCGCCGCGCCGACGCCCTGTTGGCGTTGCTCCAGGATCTCGATGCGGTAGGCGTCGATAACGATGTCCTGGCTGGCCGAACAAAAAGCGACGAACAGGGCATACAAGGCGGTCAATCCAGGGGTCAGGGACGGCGAGGTGGTGGCCAGCGCCAGGATCGACGTCATCAGGGCGATCTGGGTGACGACCACCCACGCCCGCCGGCGGCCCAGCCAGCCGCCGAGAAACGGAATCGGCAGCCGATCGATCAGCGGCGCCCAAACGAACTTGAATGTGTAAGGCATGCGAACCAAGGCGAACAAGCCGATGACGGTCTTCGAGATACCCTCGTCCTTGAGCCACAGCGACAAGGTGGAAAACACAAGCAAAAGGGGCAGGCCGCTGGAAAAACCCAGGAACAACACCGTAATGACACGCCTGTCAAAATAGACCTTGGTGGCCGCCAACCAGGACTTGACGGTGCGGTTCCCGCCGGCATTGAACAGCGCCAAAACGGTTCAATCCCTTCGCTGCTTGAGAACGGCAAAGAAGTTCGCCGACCAGATCTCGGGCGGCGTCATGACGAGGCGCGACAGAAGCCCGTGCAACAGGCGGTCCTTGAAGCCCCGCCCGGGACTGCCCTGCCGGTGAGGATAGCAGGTGATGCATTCATAGCCGCTGGCCAGGGCCAGTTGTCGCATGCTGGACGGGTTGTACGCCGCTTTATGGGTCAAGTCGCCGAACTGGTAGCCGCCGCCCCAGGGAGACCCCATGTTGGGAACCTTGACCACGACCCGTCCGCCGGGCTTGAGCACCTTGGCCAGTTTCGCAAGCAGCCGGGCGCCGTCCTCGGCAGCAAAATGCTCGAGAAGATCGAACAGCGCGATGCGGTCGAACCGGCGGCCGCCGGCGCCGCCGTCGAGAAACCGCCAAACGTCGGCAACAACGAATTTGTCGGCGATCTCGGCGGCAATATGTTTGGCCAGGGCGGGGTCGTTGTCGATGCCGAGAAAATCGACGGCACCCTTGGCCCGCAGGTAGGCCAGGAAAAGACCGGTGCCGCAGCCGACATCGAGGAAAGCCATGTCGGGCCCGCAGCCGGCGGGTTCCCAGAAGTCGCTGTCGAAACGGCGCACTTGTTTGCGGCCCAGACGCGGCGTTTGGTAAGACTTGAAGCGGTTGTAGCTGGCGTAGAAATCCACTTCGCCGTTGGCGTTCATGATGACGCCAAAGCCTCCGCCGGCATCTTTGGCAACACTCCTTGCAATTCGCCCCACACCCGTTCCTCGGCAATGGCGCTGATGCAGGGAAAGACATCGTACTTGCTGAGGCGTTTGTGGCAGCGCCAAAAGCAGTGGTAGCACTCCATCTCGTGAAACACGAAGCGGGCTTTGGGGGGGGTGATGTGTTTTGGATACGGAACGAAACAGCCGAAATGGCCGCCGCCGACGATCACCACCGTTGGCGCGCCCAGGGCGATGCTCAGGTGCGCCGGCCCCGAATCATTGCTGAGGACCGCGGCGGCGTGGTTCATCAGGTCGAGGAGGTCGGGCAGGCTGGTGCGGCCGATGAGATCGATGACGCCGGGCCGTTGGCGAAAATTCTTGAAGTTGCCCTCTTCCGTTTTTTCCTCGGGCTTGCCGACGAAGACGACGCGGTAGCCCGTTTCGAGAAGCCGCCCGGCAAGCTTGAGATAATGGCCGAGCGGCCACCGCCGCCCCGGCTCGTTGCTGCCGGGATTGAGGACCACGTAAGGACCGCCGCCGGGGATCGGCGGCGGGTCGTCGTGCCAAGGGAGATGCGGGGGCTCGGGCCTGATCCGGCGGCCGGCGAGGACCGAAAGGAAACGGTAATGGCGGATCACTTCATGGGTGGGGTAATCGCCGGTATTGATGATTTCGTCGACTTGACTCAGGTAATAAAGGAACTCGGCACGTGTCGGTTCGTTGATATATGGCAGCGAGGCAAGCGTGCGGGGCGCCGCCGCGATCCAGACCAAGCTGTCGGCCATCAGGGCGCGGCGCAAATAGGAATCGCAGACGGTGACGGCGGGCGCCAGGCGGCGCAGCCACAGGGATATCTTGAACCGGTAGAGCGGCCGGCGGGCGTAAGCGTGTTCATCGATAACGCGAACCTGGTAACCGGCGAAAACAATGTCGGCGACGCCGGCCCAACTGGTGCAGCCAAGCACCGTGATGTCGGAAACGTCAAAGCCGAAAACATCGGCGTAATGATCGAGGCAGGTGCGGAACAGAACCATGTCGCCGATGCCGTCCATGCGGACCACCAACAATCCCCGCCGTTTTTTAAGGACCGGCCAGTGCCGGGCGATCAGGTCCAACGGCCGGAACATCCACCAACGCCGCCGCATGCCGGCCGGAAGGGTGCGCCAGAAGCTCGAAGTGGCGAAACGCTGCAGCGGAGTCACCGCGTCATGGTGGAAGTTGTCTTGATCGGCCATGGAATGTTGGAATGTCCCTTTTGTTTGGCGAGGTCAAGGAATTTGCCAGGGCCGGGCTTTCATGTGAAATTTTTCCGCCATCGGCTCCTTCAGCGAGACTTCCGGGCGGGCGCCGAAATGGCCGATGACCTCGGCGGCGGCGATGCTGGCCATGCGCCCGCAATCGGCGAGGCCGAAATCCCTGGTCAAGCCAAAAAGAAAGCCCGCCGCATAGGCGTCGCCGGCGCCGGTGGAGTCCACCACCCTGGCCACCGGTTCGGCGTCGATGACGTGGATTTCATCGCCGGAAATCACCAGCGATCCCTTTTTGCCGCGAGTCAGCGCCGCCACCCGGCAGTGGCCGCGCACCCGTTGCAAGGCATCGTCGAAACCGTCGACCTGGTAAAGGGAGACGATTTCCTCTTCGTTGGCGAAAAGGATGTCGACGTGATGCTCTACAAGGTCGAGAAAATCGGCGCGGTGACGGTCGACGCAAAACGGATCGGAGAGACTGAGCGAGACCAGACGGCCGGCCCGATGCGCCACCGCCGCGGCCTTGACGAAGGCCTCCTTGGCCATCGGCGGATCCCAAAGGTAGCCTTCCAGGTAGGTGATCCCGGCGGCGGCGATGATGGCGGCGTCGATGTCGTCGGGGCGCAAGTCGACGCTGGCGCCAAGATAGGTCTGCATGGTCCTCTCGGCATCGGCGGTGACGAAAATCAGGCACCGCGCCGTCGGCGCTCCATCCGCCGCCAAGCGGCTTTCGAAAGCGACGCCCAGGGAGCGGATGTCGTGACGGAAGACGGCGCCCAACTGATCGTCGCGGAGCTTGCCGATGAAGGCCCCCTTGCCGCCCAGCGAGGCAAGGCCGGCGATGGTGTTGGCCGCCGAACCGCCGGAACACTCGATGGCCGGCCCCATGCGCTCGTAAAGCCGCGACGCTTGCACCTCGTCGATGAGGGTCATCGCCCCCTTGGTCAAGCCGAGCTCGTCGAGAAGCCGATCTTCGGCATGGGCGAGAACGTCGACGATGGCATTGCCAATGCCGACCACGTCATAACGAATTTCCGCCATCGGGCCGTTCCTGGTATGGTGGCGGGGTTTAGCGCCGCGCAGTATAGCGGCGGTGGACAAGGCCACAAGGCGGCAGATGGCCGGCGATGTCCGTGGCGCCGATAGCGGACTGGGAAGCCGTCCGAGCGAAACCGCGTTAATGCCTCGAATTTGCGGCCGACGGCGGTGGGGGATGAAAGAATGGCTTTCCGGGCGCCACCGCCGGTGACAAAATATGTCCGTGTTGATGAACCTCGTCCCGGCGCCGAGGGTTCCGGCATGGAGCGGTGAATGACAAGGGTTTTGCCGATTGCGGCGCTGGCGGCTTTGGAGCTCGTCCTGGCGGCGTCGAATGCCGCCGCCTGCGGGGCGCCCCGAATCTCCACGAAACTGACCTACCATGAAGAAGAGGTCGAATACGACCTCGGAGTCACCATCATCTCTTCCCCCGGCAGCCCCACCGCGAGAAGATTGGGACTGTACGAGCACGGAAACAAAATCGGCTTCACAACGGAATTCGAGGGGCAGTGCCTGCGCCGCCTCGATGTTCTCATCGAAGTCTTTCCGGTCATCCGTTTGATGAGCGACTACAAGAAAAGGATGTACCGGTGCGCCAAACAATACGTCCTCGATCACGAGCGCGAACACGGAAGCATCGCCCGGAAAAGTTTCCAGGGGTTCGCCCGCAAGGTCAAAAAACGGGCCGCGGCGATGTTCTCCCGGCCAAGCGGCGACAACCACGAAACCATCTTGCGGCGGTTCGTGGACGAACTGGACGGAGGGCCGATGACAACGAAATTCCTCGGCGGCCTGGAAAAAAAGCAGGAAGCGTTCCATGCCAAGGAGCGCACCAGGGCGATCATCAGCGTCAAATGCAGGCTGACGAAAAGAAAGCGAAGGAGATAACCATTAAGAAAGTGGCTCTTCGTCGTTGCAAGTGGAATTCACCTGGATTTGCGGAGCCCGCGATTCCGCCACTTTCCGCCATTCATCCCGTGCCGATCATAACGCCGTCCGCGGAGGACAAACCGGTGGAATTCCACTGAGAACGTCGAGCAG
>JAUXMA010000062.1 GCA_030623425.1 Rhodospirillaceae bacterium | reverse complement strand
CTCGGCTATTGAGGCACCGCCAGACGAAAGGGGCGGAAACGGATAGGCTGATCCTAACACCACCGCGCCACATTCCTACTCTACCAAAACCGCCCCAATCCCCCGCCTCCAACGTGGCCGGCCTTGCCGGTGGCGGCGGGCGGAAACAATGGGAAAGCCGAAATCACGGCGTAAAGGTCGATTTACCCGGTTTCAGCACCCCATTCCGTAACCTCCGAAATTCCATTTGATTCGTCGAGGAGCCATGAATAAATATTGCCACCGGCGTTCCACCTGCCGCTTGTGCGGCGGCGGGCGGCTGACGACGGTGCTGTCGTTGGAACCGACGCCGCCGGCGAATGCCTTTGTCGCCCTATCGGAAGCCGCCACGGAGCAGGAATGCTTTCCCCTCGATGTCTTCTTCTGCGAGGATTGCGCGCATGTGCAATTGCTGGACGTCGTCGATCCAAGGGTTTTGTTCGAGAACTACGTTTACGTCTCCGCGACGTCGCCGGTCTTCGTCAAGCATTTCGAAGACTACGCCGAGCAGGTTTTGAAGCGCTTCCGGACCGCCGAGAACGGTCTGGTCGTCGATATCGGCTCCAACGACGGCACCTTGCTGGGAGTCTTCCAGCGGGCCGGCCGGCGGGTCCTGGGCGTCGATCCGGCGCGGCAAATCGCGCGGGCGGCAACGCAATCGGGAATCGAAACCATCAACGGATTTTTCACTGCCGACATGGGGCGCGCCATCCGCGACGACCGGGGACCCGCCGACATCGTCACCGCCAACAATGTCTTTGCCCATATCGACGATCTTGCCGGCGTCGCCGAGGGCATCCGCGAACTGCTCGCCGATGACGGCATCTTTGTTTTCGAGGTCTCCTATCTGGCGGATGTTTTCGAGAAGACCTTGTTCGACACCATCTACCACGAACACTTGTCCTACCACTCGCTCAAGCCACTGCGCGGATTCTTCGTACGCCACGGCATGGAAATGATCGAGGCCCTGCGGGTCGACAGCCACGGCGGCTCGCTGCGCGGCGTTGTCCAACGCCAGGGAGGCCGCCGCCGCGTCGGCGCCTCGGTGGCGGAGATGGTTAGGCGCGAAGAGCGCCTCGGTCTCGACAGAGCCGAAACCTTCCACGCTTTCGCCGCCCGCGTCGAGGCCTTGAAGATCGAATTCAGCGGCCTTTTGCGCCGCCTCAAGGCCGAGGGCAGGTCGATCGCCGGTTACGGGGCGCCCGCCAAGGCAACGACACTGATGTATCATTTCGGCATCGATCGCCAGCTGATCGATTTCATCGTTGACGACAATCCGCTGAAACAAGGACTGCTGAGCCCGGGCTTGCACATACCCGTCTTGGCAACCGACGCCATTTCCGAACGCCGCCCCGATGTCCTCGTCATCCTGGCCTGGAATTTCGCCGCTTCGATCATCGCCAGGCATGCCGCCTTCGGCGATGCCGGAGGGCGCTTTCTCACCCCTCTCCCGGAAGTCGAGATGGTCTGAGCGATGAGCGATTTCCTTCTCCGATCCGACATCGCCGAAATCGCCCTGGGCTTGAGCGAAACGGCCCGCCGATTAAGCGGCAAGACCGTTCTGCTGACCGGCGGACGCGGCTTTCTGGGGCGCTATTTCACGGAGGTTTTCGTCCATCTCAACGAACACGTCCTGGATTCCCCTTGCGGCCTCGTTGTGCTCGACAACCTGATCACCGCCGGGGAAGAGGGCTCGCGAATGCCGGATTTGCCGCATGTCGAGTTCATTCGGCACGACGTGATAGAGCCCTTCAAATGGGACAAGCCCGTTGATTACGTCATCCATGCCGCCGGCATCGCCAGTCCCTATTACTACCGGGCCTATCCTGTCGAGACTCTGCTGGTCTCGACATCGGGCACCCGAAACATGCTGGAACTGGCGAGGCTCCACCAAGCGCGCTTCACTTTCTTCAGTTCCTCCGAAATTTACGGCAACCCCGATCCCAAACATGTGCCGACGCCGGAAAGCTATCGCGGCAATGTTGCCTGTCAAGGCCCGCGCGCCTGCTATGACGAAAGCAAGCGGGTGGGGGAAACCCTGTGTTACGTCTTTCACGATAAATACGGAACCGTGGTCAACGCCATCCGCCCGTTTAACGTCTTTGGTCCGGGGATGCAGGAAACCGACTACCGGGTGCTGCCCAACTTCGCCAGCCGCATCAAGAGCGGACATCCGCTTCACGTTTATGGTTCGGGCGATCAGACCCGGACGTTCTGTTATATCACCGATGCCATGATCGGTTTCCTGTTGACGGTTTTGCGCGGGGTGCCGGGCGAGACCTACAACATCGGCAATCCCAAGCCGGAAATCCGCCTGCTCGATCTGGTCAAACGGATCGAGGCCGTGCTGGGGCGAAAGATCGAATACGACATCATCGAGTACCCGGACAGCTATCCCGCCGACGAGCCCGACCGCCGCTGCCCCGACATCCGCAAGGCCCACGTGCAGCTCGGGTTTCAGCCGAAGGTCGACCTCAATGAGGGGCTCAAGCGGTTTCTCGCCTGGGCGGACGGCGTCTACACCGGCGAGCATTGACCGTGGCCGGGAACGGCATTCGTTTGGGCCTGATCGGGGCCGGACGATGGGGACGGAATTACATCAAAACCATCGCCGCGATCGACGGCTTGCGGCTTGCCCGCCTGGCCAGTCGAAACCCCGAAAGCCGGTCTCTGGTGGACGGGAAATGCATCATCAGCAACGACTGGAAGGAAGTTTCGGAAGCCCGCGACATCGACGGCGTCATCGTCGCCACTCCGCCGGCATTGCATGCCGAGATGACCGAATCGGCGGTCGCCCGCGGGCGGCCGGTGCTGGTCGAAAAACCGCTCACCCTGGATCTCGGACGGGCGCGGGCACTGCGCCGTTTCGTCGCCGAAGCCCAAGGTTTCGTCATGGTCGAGCATACGCTCTTGTTTCATCCCGCCTGCCGGACGCTGAAAGAACTGGCGCCAGGCCTCGGGCCGGTTCGCGCCATCGGCGCCGAGTTGGGACAACGGGGACCGTATCGAAAGGATACGCCCGTGTTGTGGGACTGGGGCGCCCACGCCGTCGCCTTCTGCCTTGACCTGATGGGCGTCCCGCCCGAGGCGGCGGCGGCGGAATGCTTGGAACAGCGCGTGGTGGAGGACGGCCGCCAAGAAAATTACCTGCTCAGCCTGATCTTTTCCGGGAACGTTTCCGCCGACATCCGCATTGGCAACAAGATGGACAAGCGGCGGCGCTTCGCCGTCCATTTCGATACCGCCGTTCTGGTTTACGACGACCTTGCCGCCGCCAAACTGACCAGGCATCCGCCGACCGCCGATTTCGCCGATCCGGAGGGGGCCGGCGAGGCGATCGACGTGCCCCGGACCCCGCCCCTGGAAGTCGCCGTCAGGGAATTCGGCCAAGCCATCGCCGGCAAGTCCCGCGACCTCGCCAGTCTCGACCTCGGCGTCGCCGTGATCTCGGTGTTGGCGGATTGCGACAGGAATTCAAGGAAATGAGCGGCTTCAACGTTCCGCTGACGGGCCGCGACCGGAACGTCTGGGCGGCGTTGTGTATTTTGCCCGCCTGTTATTTCGTGGTGTCATGGATTCTGCGTGCCGATGGCGGTCCATTCTGGATGTGGCACATCGCCGATCCCTCTTATTTTTATCTATTCGATTCGCTGAATCTCGTCAACCTGACCACGCCGGGACATCCCTATCATCCGGGAACGACGGTTCAGGTGCTGGGAGCCTTGGTGTTGAAAGCCGCCTATTTGACGTCAAACGCCGAAGAAATCGCCCGCGCCGTGCTTGCCGACCCGGAATCCCATCTCCGTCTGATCAGCACCGTGATCATCCTTCTCAATACGTCAGCCCTTTTGCTCTCCGGCGCCGTCGCTTATGCCGTTACGCGCCACCCAGTCCTTGCCCTGGTCATGCAACTGGGGCCGTTCCTTTCCATGGTGACACTGAAAACCGCCTACCATGTCAAACCGGAACCGCTGCTTATTTTCACCATGTTGGCATTGGGAATGGTGACCTTGCTGGCGCTCGTCCCCGGTGCGCTGGAGAAACAGCGGTGGCGCTTCGCCGTCGCTTTTGGACTGGTCGCTGGTTTCGGCGTCGCCACCAAGGTCACTTCGGCACCGATTTTTTTGTTGCCGGTTTTTCTCCTTGGCGGTTTCCGTCATCTCGCCGTTTACTGCGTGACATCGTTGCTTTCGTTGATCTTCTTCACCTTGCCGGCGATCGGCGCTTACGATCTGTTCTTTGCCTGGATGGCGAAAGTGTCGGCGGGAAGCGGCGCCTACGGCGGCGGCGAGCAAACGGTGATCGACTTCGCCCGCTATCCGAAGAGCGTCATCGAGATTTTCGGCCGTCCTGTCCTTCACCTTCCCTTTCTGCTGTCGCTCATCGCTTTGGGCGTCGCTTGGCGGCGCCGGCGCCGGGGGCTTTCCGTGCCCGGAGCGGAAAGCCGCGCCACCGCCGGCTTCTGCCTGGCGGTTGTCGCCCAGGTTCTGCTGGTGGCCAAGCAGCCGACGGCTTTTTACATGATCCCGGCCTATATGGCGGGCGCGCTTGGCATCGTTCTTCTCCACCGGCTGGTCGCCGGGCTCGGGCTGGGCGGCGAGAAACTGCGGTCGCGGTCCGGACGGGCCTTCGTCTTGCTGATCGGTGTTCTGGTGATCTCCCTGGCAAACAGCGTTCTCAGACTGGACCGGGAACTTGAGGACAAATACCGGACGGCCCTGACGGTCGAAAACGCCAGCTTCGGTAAATGCGCGCGCATTTATTTTTTCCCCGCCGCCAGCCAATCCTTCGCCCTCGCCTTGGGCGACTGGTGGACAGGCGGCCGGTTCACGGCCAGTCTTGCCGGCAAACGGCCGGCCAACGATTTCTGGTTCGAACAAAACACCTGGGAGTTCCGCGATTGGAAAGGCCCGAAAAGTTTGCCCGACGTTCTTGAAAGCTTCCCATGCGCCTTTTTCCGCGGCGGCCACCCCGGCCCCATTTCCGCATACATCAAGGAAACCGTTCCGGAGCTGGAATACGAGGTAACTTGTTCGACCCGGGACGAGCGGATTTTCACCCTCGGCGTCGACTGTCAAGGCCGGATCGAAAAGACAGCAGGCGGTCGGGGTAATCGGTGAACACCGAGGAGGCGCCCCAACCAAAGAGGGTTTCGGCGCGGGCCTTTTTGTTCACCGTGAAACACCTGAGGCGAAAGCCGGCCCGACAAATCGAGCTCGCCAGTTGGGGCGTCAGTTTTCTTGCCAGGCAATGGAGAGCGGCGCAGCCAAGCCCGCCGAGCCGCATCTTCCAGTCGGCCGGGATCTTCAAGAAATTCATGGCGCGCGGGAGGCCGGGAGCGGTATCGCCGGCGGCGGCCAACGCCTCGGCGCTAAAGC
Organism: Rhodospirillaceae bacterium; assembly: GCA_030623425.1. Classification (GTDB taxonomy): domain Bacteria; phylum Pseudomonadota; class Alphaproteobacteria; order Rhodospirillales; family 2-02-FULL-58-16. The sequence goes on along the minus strand of JAUXMA010000062.1, from coordinate 2,779 downwards.
TGGAAATCAACGGCGGCGGCAGGAATGGCGGCCATTCCTCTTGTAAAATCGCCGCGACGAGGCGTCCGGTTTCGGTTTCGCGGCCCGGAGAGGGCTTGATCTCGACAACGGCGCCGAGGCCCAGATCGGCAAGAACGGCCATGGCTTGGCGCAAGGTCGGGACGGGCTCGCCCAGGAAAGCGTTCCCGTACCAACCGCCGGCATCGAGGGCCTGAAGTTCCGCAAGGTTCTTGCCGGCCACCGGGCCGCGGCCGTCGGTGGTCCGCCGCAAATCGTCGTCGTGATAAACGACGACCTCGCGATCGCGGCTTATCTTGGTGTCGAATTCGACCCAAAGGGCTCCCAGCTCGGCGGCCTTGCGGATGGAGACCAGTGTGTTCTCGGGCGCATGGCCGCCGGCGCCCCGGTGGCCGATGACCGGCGGTGGTTCGAGGTCCGCGAAAGAAGCGCTCCGCGTGGTCACGGCGATCCGCCCCGCTTGCCAAATTTTAAGTTGCGCCCGCCGCGTCGATGCCCGGCCTCCTCAACGCTCGCGCATGGCTTCGTCCATCGACCTGAGGAAAGGATCGAGCAGGTATTCGAGCACGCTGCGGGTGCCGGTGCGGATGCTTGCCACCACCTGCATGCCGGGATACAGACGGTATAGCAGGGTGCCGCGCTGGAACTGGTTTTTCTCGGTTGCGATGAGGACCTTGTAATAAGGGACCCCCTCGGGAGTGATCAGGGTATCCGGACTGACGTTGATGACCTTGCCATCCAGGCCGCCAAACCGCATGGCGTCGGCGGACGCCAGCTTGACCAACACCGGCTGGCCGGCACGGATGTAGCCGATATCCTGGGTCGGCAGCTTCGCTTCGATGATCAGGCGGTCGCCGGCGGGGACGACCTCGGCAACGGTCTCGCCTGGCCCGAGAACCCCGCCAAGGGTGACCACGGACAAGGTCTTGATCACCCCGTCGACGGGCGAACGCAGCACTTTGCGCAGCACCCTGTCCTCGAATTTCTGCATCCGCTGCATCAGTTCGCTTAATTTGAGGCGCGCCGTTTCCAGTTCTTTCCGGCTTTCTTCCTCGAAGCCGCTTTGGATGCCCTCGAAATCGGCCTCGGCTTTCTTCAGCGCCGCTTCCGCCCGGGGCCGGGCGACGGTGTCTTCATCGATGAGTCCCTTAAGACGGCTCTCTTCCTTCAGCAAATCCAGGTGCATGTATCGGTTGCTCAGCTTTTCCTTGAGCAGTTCCTCGCTGATGGCGACCTTTTCTTCCTGCAGTTTCAGATCTCTTTTCCGGTTTCCGATCCTGACGGAGATTTCCTTGATTTCCTGCCGCCGCTGAACGATCTCCTCCTTGTTGCTGGTGAGCTCGCTCAAGCGCCGTTTATTTCGGGTCTGGAAGAATTGCAGGGTTTGGCGGACCATCTCCGGGTGCTCGGCAAGCAAGTCTTCCGGGAATGTCGGCTTTGTTCCCGCCGCTTCCGCTTGCAGGCGCGCGATCTCCAGGCGAAGCGCCGTGACGTTGACGCGGATCTCCCCGACATCGGCGTCGCTGGCCGTCGGTTCGAGGACGACCAAGGGCTGGCCTTTTTTGACCACTTCCCCTTCCCTGACCAGGATTTCCCGGACGATGCCGCCTTCCAGGTGCTGGACACTCTTGACTTGGCTCGACGGGATGACTTCGCCCATGGCCGTGCTGACGATGTCGAGAACGCCGTAAGAGGCCCAGACGAAGAAAACGACGCAGGCGCCCAGGAACAGAGCGAGAAACAGGTGCGGCGCCCTGCCGACATCGTCGTCGTCGGTGCCGTCTTGCGGATTTTCTGGGCCGATCATGGAAACTATCCGTTTGACGTACCATGACACACGATTTAGAATGGCTTTCAGCGGCGCCCTGCCGACATCGTCGTCGGCGGTGCCGTCTTGCGGATTTTCTGGACCGATCATGGAAACTATCCGTCTGACGTACCATGACACACGATTTAGAATGGCTTTCAAATGAGGAGTTGAAGTCATGTCTATACCTAAAGTCGCTCTCACTAATCCTATCTACCACAACAACGACGTAGCGCGGGACTATTTTGAAACCTTGCTTTGGCCTGATGGCCCGACTTGTCCACGCTGTAATGCCAAAGGCAATCGGATCACCAAACTCAAAGGTAAGAGCACCCGCCCTGGCGTCTATAAATGTAAGGACTGCCGCAAGCCTTTCACCGTGACGATTGGAACCGTCATGGAGCGGAGCAAGGTACCACTTTGCAAATGGGTTCTCGCCGCGCAATTGATGGCGTCCAGTAAGAAAGGCATGAGCGCCCTTCAACTCCAAAGGATGATCGGCACGAATTACGAAACCGCGTGGTTCCTTTTCCATCGGCTTCGTGAATGCGCGAACGCCTAAGCAGAAGGCAAATGCTTTTTTGCGCTGGCGCGCGAAACGCGAGTCCGGGTAGGTTTTTTCTTGCCACGCTTGCGCTTCGGGCGCGGCTGCGGGGGTGTTTTCAAAAGTTTAAGCAAAAGCTCGTCCCTGCGTTGCGCGGCTTCTTTTTCGCTAAACTCGTTTTCTGCGTGATCACTCATGGTCAAACAAGTTGGCGTTCCTACCAAAATATATCAGCCCGTCGGGCGTTGTGGACTTGACTTGCTTTCGTGGACACCTGAAGATGTACCGTCGGCTAATGGGGACGCTTCGAAATCCAGATTGATGCCCTGTTCATACATTGCGTGCCCAGATTCATGTGTGGTGCTGAACAAGCCTTCACCAAGATCGTTCTCTTTTACCCTGGTCGTAAT
>JAUXMA010000089.1 GCA_030623425.1 Rhodospirillaceae bacterium | reverse complement strand
GCTTGGAAATTAGTATGCTGTCACCGAATTAAATTCAAGGCCTCCGGCGGGTGCTTTTTGTCAAGGACGGCCTTCAGGCCCAGGCCGCCGCGCGGCGGCGGCGCGAAGCGTCCTTTACGAAAAGCGGCTGGCGGAGGCACCCTCGCGGCAAGGCGGGCCGATTTCCCCGCTAATCGGTGAAGAACAAAAAATATTCGGGCCAGGGACGGCGATGAATCGGGGGCGGGGATTGGTTGACGAGTTCATTTAATCCCCCTGAAATCGCGCGAATTACTACATCATGTGGTTTATTCCGTGGAAAACCACAAAATCATGTTGCGATCGGAAATCGGATCGACTAGATATGGCAGCCTGAGTTTGGGAAGACACTTGATGTTGTGTTGATCATCCTCCACGGGAAATGCCGGACAGGCCGTCCCGTATGGCAAGGGCGTCATCCCGAAGAGGATCGGCAGCAATAAGAGCCGCATGCATCGTTAACGCGGGACTAAAGGGGGCAGCATGCACATTTCACGTTTTTATACCAATCAAGGCAAATCACCTTACGAACTCATCGAGTTCGGCACCACCTCCAGCGAAATCCGCAATCCGGATGGCTCGATCGTTTTCCGGCTCGATGAAATGGAGGCGCCGACCGCGTGGTCGCAGGTGGCATGCGATGTCCTTGCCCAGAAATATTTCCGCAAGGCGGGTGTTCCGGCGAAGCTGAAAAAGGTCGTGGAAACCGACGTCCCGTCCTGGCTGTGGCGGAGCGTTGCCGACCATCAAGCCCTCAAGCCGCTTGCCAAGAAAAAGCGCTGCATCGGCGAGAGCAGCGCCAAACAGGTGTTCGACCGCTTGGCGGGGACGTGGACTTATTGGGGTTGGAAAGGCGGTTACTTCGATTCCGAAGACGACGCCAGAGCCTATTTCGATGAGACGCGATATATGCTCGCCGCTCAGGTCGGCGCTCCCAATTCGCCGCAGTGGTTCAACACCGGACTGCATTGGGCTTATGGCATCGACGGCCCGGCACAGGGACATTTCCATGTCGATTTCAAAACCGGGGAGATGGTCAAATCGGAATCGGCCTATGAACACCCGCAGCCCCACGCCTGTTTCATCCAAGGCATTTCAGACGACCTGGTTAACGAAGGCGGCATCATGGACCTGTGGGTGCGCGAGGCGCGATTGTTCAAATATGGCTCCGGAACCGGCACCAACTTCTCGTCCCTGAGGTCCGAAGACGAAAAGCTCTCCGGCGGCGGCAAGTCGTCGGGGCTGATGAGCTTCCTGAAAATCGGCGACCGCGCCGCCGGCGCCATCAAGTCGGGCGGCACCACCCGGCGCGCCGCCAAAATGGTCGTCGTCGACATCGACCATCCCGACATCGAGGATTTCATCGGCTGGAAGGTGCGCGAGGAGCAGAAAGTGGCGGCCATGGTCGCCGGATCCAAACTGACCGCGAAGCACTTGAAGGCGGTCATGAAGGCTTGCCGAGGGGACGGCAACGGCGATGACGGGGCCCGCTTCGACGCCAAGAGGAACGACAAACTGAAACAGGCCATCAGCGCCGCCCGCAAGGCAATGATTCCCGACAATTACATCCAGCGGGTCATCCATTTCGCCAAACAAGGTTATTGCGAAATCGACTTCCCGGTTTTCGACACCGACTGGCAATCGGAAGCCTACATGACCGTTTCCGGCCAGAATTCCAACAACAGCGTGCGGCTCACCGAGGGTTTCATGCAAAAGGTGCTTGACGACGGCGAGTGGAACCTGATGCGCCGTACCGACGGCAAGGTCGCCAAACGCGTCGACGCCCGTGACCTGTGGGAGCAAATCGGCTATGCCGCCTGGTCTTGCGCCGATCCCGGCATCCAGTTCGACACCACCATCAACGAATGGCACACCTGCCCGGAAAGCGGCCGCATCAACGCCTCCAATCCCTGCTCCGAGTACATGTTCCTGGACAACACGGCGTGCAACTTGGCGTCGCTAAACTTGGCGGCCTTTCTCGCCGATGACACCGCTTTCGACGTCGCCGCCTTCGAACACGCGGTCAGGCTTTGGACCTTGTGTCTGGAAATTTCGGTGTTGATGGCCCAGTTTCCCGCCGCCCGCATCGCCGAGCTGTCTTATCGGTACCGGACACTGGGTCTCGGCTTCGCCAACATCGGCGGTTATCTCATGGCTTGCGGCCATCCTTACGATTCCGATGCCGGCCGCGCTACCTGCGCCGCCATTTCGGCTTTGATGACCGGAGTCGCTTACGCCACCTCGGCCGAGATGGCTGGCGAGATGGGCGCTTTCCCCGGCTTCGAGCGCAACCGCGATGCCATGCTCAGGATCATCCGCAACCATCGGCGCGCCACGCAAGGGCATCAAGACGGCTTCGAGGGCTTGTCCGTGAAGCCGGTGCCGTTCGACGCCGCCGCCTGCCCGGACCGGGAGCTTTCGCTCGCCGCCCGCTGGGCCTGGGACCGAGCGCTGAAGCTGGGCGAACAACATGGTTACCGCAACGCCCAGGTCACCGTCATCGCGCCGACGGGAACCATCGGCCTGATCATGGATTGCGACACCACCGGCATCGAACCCGATTTCGCGCTCGTCAAATTCAAGAAGCTGGCCGGCGGCGGCTATTTCAAGATCATCAACAGGGTAGTGCCCAAGGCCCTGGCTAACCTGGGATATTCGGACACTCAGGTCGAGGAAATGGTTCAATACGCCATCGGCCGCGGCACATTGAAAAACGCCCCCGGCGTCAATTTCGAGTCGCTTCGCGCCCGCGGCTTCACGGACCAAGCCCTGGATGCCGTCGAAAACGCTTTGAAGGACGCCTTCGACATCAAGTTCGCTTTCAACAAGTGGACCCTTGGCGAGGCGTTCTGCACCGGGACCCTGGGGTTAAGCCCCGAAAATCTGGAAGACATGACCTTCGACATGTTGACGGCCCTGGGCTTTCCCAGGGACCAAATCGAGGCCGCCAACATCCATGTTAGCGGCGCCATGACATTGGAAGGGGCGCCGCACTTGGAGGACGGCCATCTTGCCGTTTTCGACTGCGCGGCGGCCTGCGGCCGGCACGGCGAGCGTTACCTGTCCGTTGAAAGCCACATCCACATGATGGCGGCCGCGCAACCTTTCATCACCGGCTCCATCTCCAAAACCATCAACATGACCAACGGAGTGACGGTCGACGATTGCAAGGACGCCTTCCTGCTGTCTTGGCGCCTGGGGCTCAAGGCCGTCGCTCTCTACCGGGACGGCTCGAAACTTTCGCAACCCTTGCAGACGGCGCTTTTCGACGGCGGCGATGAGGACCGAGGCGAGGACTTGGCGCGTCAAACCGCCGAGCAACCGGCCGCCGTCCGCGCCGAAGTTTTCGCCGGGCGCATCGTCGAACGTATCGTCGCCGTGCGGCGGCGCCCGCCCAACCGGCGCAAGGGCTACACCCAGAAGGCCGTCGTCGGCGGCCACAAGGTCTATCTCAGGACCGGCGAATACGAGGACGGCGGAATCGGCGAGATTTTCATCGACATGCACAAGGAAGGAGCCGCATTCCGCAGTCTGATGAATAATTTTGCCATCGCCATATCCATCGCCCTGCAATACGGCGTCCCCCTGGAAGAATTTGTCGAGGCCTTTACCTTCACCCGTTTCGAACCCGCCGGCTTGGTCGAGGGCAACGACACCATCAAGATGGCGACCTCGATTCTCGATTACCTTTTTCGCGAATTGGCGGTCTCTTACCTCGGCCGCAACGATTTGGCCCATGTCGAGCCAGGCGACCTCGATCCCGACTGCCTGGGACGAGGCCATGGCGAGGGTGACCTCGCGGAGAACGGCGGAGCCGGGGAGCAGGTGGCGGTCGAAAGTTTCGCCAGCCGGGGGTTCTTGCGTTCCCAGTTCCTGGGCATCAAAGGCGCTAAGGACAACGGCACGTTTTTGGCCAGCGGCACCGTTCGCGGAAACGGTGGCAATGGTGGCGGCGCCCAGGTCCTGACTGGCGGCGGCAATACGGAAGCCGTTGGCGTCGATGCCGTCATCATCGGCCGCGTCGACAGCCATTTGGAGCAAGTGAGGAACGCCAGGATGAAAGGCTACGAAGGCGACCCATGCGTCGAATGCGGCAATTTCACCTTGGTTCGCAACGGCACTTGCATGAAGTGCATGACCTGCGGCACCACCAGTGGGTGTTCGTGATGGAGCAAGTTTTCCCCAGATCCTCCCTGGGAAACTTGGGGCGTGTCCCGGGGCTCGGCCCCGGGGCCGCCCGCTTTTTTCAGGGCTTCCCGCGGAAAGGACGGCGGCTAGCGGCCGTCATCGCAAATCACCGCAAACGGCGACATCGCTTTATTGTGATCCGGCGGCGATTTTGTACTAGACTGTCCTGTCGGTAATCTCCACTTATAAACCATACCGAGCGCAAGATTGCTGGCATCGGGTGGGGCCTGGCAAGGTCCCGTTCGCCTTTATGGCGGAAATCGGCGCGCCGTGGAGAACACAAGCCGGGACAATACGCGGGTGCCGCATGGCAGAGAACAAAAAGTTGAAGTTCTACATCGTCGAGGACGATCCGGACGCCATCGAGTTCATGACCGAGATTCTGCAAGCGGCCGGACACTCGGTGGCGTCCAACATCGACAGCGGCAAGGCCATTGCCGAAATCATCTCCCGGAAACCCGACTTCGTCATCGCCGACCTGATGATGCCGGGAATGGACGGGTTGGTGCTGTGCAAGGAGCTCAAAAGCAGGAAGGAACTGTCCGACACCAAGATCGTCATCGTCTCGGCCAAAGCCTACGATTACGACCGCAAGCGGGCCAAGGAATTCGGCGCCGACGGTTTCATCGCCAAGCCCTTGCGCCGGGAAACGTTCATCGAAAAGGTCAACCGCATTCACGAGGACAAGATCGATCTCACCTTCTGGGGCGTGCGCGGCACCCTGCCGGTGCCTGGCCGGCGAAGCCTCAAGTACGGCGGCAACACTTCCTGCGTCAGCATGGAATTTTCCAAGGACCAGTTTTTCATTTTCGACGCCGGCACCGGCATCAAGGCTCTGTCCAACCATCTGACGGCGCAACAACGCAACCGCGTCGAGGCGGAGATTTTCATTTCCCACCCCCATTGGGATCATATCAACGCCCTGCCTTTTTTCGCGCCGCTTTATGTCCCGGGCAGCAAACTCAAGTTCCACGGCGCCTCTCATGGCAACTTTTCCATGCAAGAATTGATCTCGGCCCAGATGAACGGGGTCTATTTCCCCATCACCATCCAGGATTTCGCCGCCAACGTCTCCTTCAACGACCTCAAGGAGGGAACCTTCGAAGTCAACGGCATTTCGATCAAGACCATGCTGCTCAGCCATCCCGGCTACTGCCTGGGTTACCGCGTCGAGTACCGGGGCCGTTCCGCCTGCTACATCACCGACAACGAACTGTTCATGGAATCCAGCCCTCACCACGATCCCGGTTACGTGAAAAAGCTGATCAACTTCATCAATGGTACGGAGGTGTTGATCACGGATTGCACATACACCGACGCCGAATACGAGTCCAAGGTCGGCTGGGGCCATTCGTCGATCGGCGCCGTCGTCGATCTTGCCCATCGGGCCGAGGTGAAAGGCCTTTACCTTTTCCACCACGATCCCGATCAGAGCGACGACGACATCGACGCCAAACTGGATACGGCGACGTCCCTGCTCTTGGAGATGAAGTCCAAGACCAAGGTCCTGGCCCCGAAAGAGGGGCTGACTGTCAAGATCTGATTGGCCTAATTAAATTCGGTGACAGCATACTTAATTCCAAGACCGGAGATTTCGCGACTTCCATGCCTGACGGTTTGGAATTAAGTATGCTGTCACCGAATTTAATTTGAACGGGGGCAAACCGTCATGGCCGGAACGATCGACCAATGCTTGGCCGAACTCGCCATTGTCCTGCCCAAAGCGGCGGCGCCCGTCGCCGACTATTTGCCCTTTGTCGTTACCGGCAACCTGGTTTTTGTCGCCGGCCAACTCCCGACATGGAACGGGGAAATCAAATACCTGGGCAAGCTTGGCGAAAACTTGAGCCTCGACGAAGGCTGCCAGGCGGCGCGCCTATGCGCTCTCAACCTGATCGCGCAAGTGCGCGAGGCGGTGGCTGGCGATTTGGACCGCGTCAGGCGCGTCGTCAAGCTCACCGGCTTCGTCAACGCCACCGCCGATTTCAGCGACCAGCCGAAAGTGATCAACGGGGCGTCGGAGCTGATGGCCGACGTTTTCGGCGAGATCGGCCGCCACGCCCGCGTCGCGGTGGGGTGTTCATCGTTGCCGCTTGGCGTCGCCGTGGAAGTGGACGGCATTTTCGAGGTCGCATAGGCGGGCGCGATATCCTTGAGAACCCTCTCTGGGCTTGCCGTGGGTCCGTCGGGATTCCTGCTCCTTGGTATCAAACGCCCGAAACCCCATCCTCCCGCCATTATGGGAGTCCACTTCCGCTTCGCCTTGACAAAAATCGTTATATTCCTTCATATACAACGCTTCGGCCGCCGGGGGTATCCATGACCAAAAATGGACATTTGAAAACGGCGCCGGGCGGGCGCTTGCCGTCCTACCACGGCGCCGGGGTCCGCCGTTTTCAGGCTTTTCTCCGCCCGGCCGCCGGTCCTTGCCGCCTC
>JAUXMA010000203.1 GCA_030623425.1 Rhodospirillaceae bacterium | reverse complement strand
GCCCGGCCGCCGACCGTCACCCGCCCGCCACCGGCGGCCAGATGGCGAGCGCGTCGCCTTCTTGCAAGGGCTGATCGCCGCGGGCGCCGGGAGCCAAATAGACCCCGTTGACCAGCACCAGGTGGCAATGCCCGCTGGGCAGCCCCAGATCGGCGATGATGGCGGCGGCGGTGGCGCCGTCGGGGACTTCCAGGTCGGCTTCGTTGCCGGCCGAGTCCGCCGGCAGATACCGGCTTAAAAGGGCGAAGAGCTTGATCCTGATTTTCATGGACTAGAGTTCAAAATTGGTCGGCGCCAGCCCATCAAGCGAAGCCGGGTCTGGATGAGCCCTCCGAGGGCGCCGAGCCCAATTCGGGTTCCACGCGGCTACAACGCCAACCTTTGCAGGGTCTCGTTGGAAGGGACGCCGTCGGCGGTCCAGCCGCGCAACTGGTAATACTCGGGCAGCATCTTGCCTAAGTCGTTGACCTTGCCCGAGGCCGGTCCCGTTTTGGCGGCGTCTTTCAAGATCCGCTTCGGCAAGGTGTCGTCGGCGGCCGTGAAACCGGCGTTGAGATTGTAATTGCGCTCCAGGTTCCAGATACGCTCGCCGACCTCGACCATTTTGTCCGCCGACCAGTCACCCTCGCAGGCGGCATCGACTTCGGGAGCGATGTCGTCCAGGGTCAGGGCGAAAGTCGTGAAAATGCAGGTGCCCGTGGAATCCACCGCCGCCGTGGCGTCCTGCAAGGCCTTGACCAGGCCGGCCTTGCCATCGGTGGTCAGAGGATCGGTTTTCTCGGGGATGCCGAGGACTTCCGAGGCCACCGTGTAGCTGCGCAGGTGGCAGGCGCCGCGGTTCGAGGTGGCGTAGGTCAGACCCATGCCTTGGATGCCGCGCGGATCGTAGGCCGGCAATTCCTGGCCCTTGACCGACATCGACAGCTCCGGCTTTCCGTACTTTTCGCACAAACGTCTGGAGCCCTGGCCGATCTCCTTGCCGAAACCTTCTCCCTTGGCGGTCTGTTCGACGATGGTGACGAGCGCCTCGGCCGAGCCGAACTTGAGCGCCACGCCGCCGGTGTCCCGATCGGTGATCACGCCCTGCTCGTAAAGATCCATCGCCGCGGCAATGGTGGAGCCCAGGGAAATCGGGTCCATGCCGTGCTCATTGCATATCATGTTGGCGTATTGCAGCGACTCCAGGTCGTCGATCCCTGCCGCCGCGCCAAAGGCCCAAGCCGCTTCGTATTCCAGGCCGCCGCTTTCGCCATGGTATCGCGGCTTGCCGGCGACCGAGAAATGCTCTGGATCCATTTGCGAGACCCGGCCGCAGATAATGGGGCAGCCATAGCAACCCTTAGTCGAAACCGTGTGCGACTTGCCGTCGCCGGCCCGTTTCTCGAGCATCGCCTCGCCGCTGATCTTGGAAGCCCCATCGAACTGGCTGTCGCCGGCGTTGCGGGTCGGCAGCGCGCCGGTCTCGTTGACGATGTTCATCATCACCTGCGTGCCGTAAGTCGGCAACCCTTCGCCGGTGACGGCATTTTCAGCCAACACTTTCCTGGCCGCATTGGCCGCCTTTTTGAATGCATTGGGATTATCGACCTTGACACCGACGGTGCCGCGCACGACGACGGCCTTGAGGTTCTTGGACCCCATTACGGCGCCGACGCCCGAGCGTCCGGCGGCCCGGTCCTTGTCGTTGATGACGCCGGCGAAGAGAACGCCGTTTTCGCCGGCCCGGCCGATGCAGGCGACGCGGACAAAGGGATCGCCGCGGCTCTCCCTGATCGTGTCCTCGGTCTCCCACACCGACTTGCCCCAGAGGTCGCCGGCGTCGAGGAGCTCGGCATTGTCGTTGTCAATCGAGAGATAAACGGGCTTCGGCGATTTGCCTTCGAAGATGATCATGTCCCAGCCGGCGTTCTTGAGTTCGGCGCCGAAAAAACCGCCGGCGTTGGAACAAGCGATGGCGCCGGTCAGCGGCCCCTTGGTGATCACCGACCACCGCCCGCCAGTCGGCGCCTCCGTGGCGGTCAATGGACCGGTGGCGAAAATCATCTTGTTGTCCGGCGACAGGGGATCGACCTTGGGATCGGTCTCCTCGACCAGATACTTGCTGGCCAGACCGCGTTGGCCCAGGTACTTGAATGCCCAGTCCATGTTGAGCGGTTCGCTCTCGCAAGCGCCGTTGGACAGATCAACCCGCAGGATTTTCCTTGTCCAAGCCATGAAGTCACCTCCTAGTGGTCTGTATCCTTGAGCTTGTTTGTCGCGCTCGAGTTGACGCGCCGGCGTCGAGGTCCGCCGCCCATTTTCGCATCTTATCATAGCCTGCCGGCGCCTGTCGGCGGCCTAGAACCTCAACGTCTTGACCTGCACGACATGGGGCAGGGCGCCGATCTTTTTCAATACATCCTCGCCGGGCGGCTCGTCGATCTCGATAAGGGCGATGGCATCGCCTCCCGGTTCGGCGCGGCCCAAATGAAAAGTGGCGATGTTGATGCCCATGTCGCCGAGAATCGTGCCCAGACTGCCGATAAAGCCGGGTTTATCGTGGTTGGTGATATAAAGCATATTGGGACCCAGTTCGGCGTCGATGGGGATGCCCTTGATCTCGACGAGACGCGGACGGCTTCCGGCGAACAGCGTCCCGGAGACGCTGCGGGTCTGGACCTCGGTGGTTACCGTCACTTTGACCAACGTCAAGTAGTCGCTGGCTCGTTCGTGTTTGATTTCGGTGATGTCAATGTTCCGCTCTTTGGCGATAAGCGGCGCGTTGACCATGTTCACCGAATCCAAAAGCGGCGCCAGCAAGCCCTGTAAGGTCACCGCGGTCAAAGGCTTGGTGTTGAGTTCCGTGGCATGTCCTTCGTACTCGATGGTGACGGCTTCGAGCCCCGTTTCCGTCAACTGCCCGGCGAAACTGCCGAGCAGCTCGCAGAGTTTCATATAGGGCCTGAGTTTCGGCACTTCCTCGGCGGTAACCGAGGCCATGTTGACGGCGTTGGCAACGGCGCCGGTCAGCAGAAAATCAGCCATTTGCTCGGCGATTTGGGAGGCGACCTTTTCCCGCGCCTCCATGGTCGAGGCGCCGAGGTGAGGCGTCGCCACGACCTTCTCCATGCCGAACAGGATGTTGTCCGTGGCCGGTTCATCGGCGAAGACATCGAGCGCCGCCGCCGCCACATGGCCGCTTTCAAGGGCCGCCTTCAAATCCTTCTCGACGATCAGCCCGCCGCGGGCGCAGTTGATGATGCGCACGCCTTGCTTCATCTTGGCAAGAGCTTCGCCGTCGATAATGGCGCGGGTGGTGTCGGTCAAGGGCGCATGCAAGCTGATGAAATCGGCGCGGGCGAAAAACCCGTCCAGATCCACCTTCTCGACGCCTATGCTCTCGGCGCGTTCGGGCGAAAGGTAGGGATCGTAAGCTATCACCTTCATTTTCAGCCCCTGCGCCCGGTCGGCGACGACGCTGCCGATGTTGCCGCAGCCGATGATGCCCAAGGTCTTGCCCGTCAGCTCGACGCCCATGAACCTGGTTTTTTCCCACTTGCCCTGGTGAGTGGAGGCGTTGGCCTGGGGAATCTGCCGGGACAGGGACATGATCATGGCGATGGTGTGTTCGGCGGTGGTGACGGCATTGCCGAAGGGAGCGTTCATCACCACGATCCCGCGTCCCGTTGCCGCCCCGATGTCGATGTTATCGACACCGATGCCGGCGCGGCCGATCACCTTCAGATTATGGGCGGCGCCGATGATGTCGGCGGTGACATTGGTTGTCGAGCGCACGGCAATGCCGTCGTATTCGCCGATGCGGGATTTGAGTTCCGGCGAGTCCATGTCGGGCTTGACGTCGGTTTCGATCCCCCTGCTGGCGAAAACCGTGCCGGCAAGGGGGCTTATGCTGTCGGAAATCAGGACTTTGGGCATGACACTTCACACTTCATCGTCAAGCGGCTAATCAACCGGCGCCGAAAATTCGGCCTTGACGGTGGAAAAGGCCCAGTCCAGCCAGGGAAACAAAATGACGAGATCGGATTTTTCCACCGTC
>JAUXMA010000295.1 GCA_030623425.1 Rhodospirillaceae bacterium | reverse complement strand
TCCGAAACCCTGGAAGATCATAGTTTCGAAGTCACTCTCGCCCGGCAAAACAGAACCATCGCCGTTGCCGCCGACAAAAGCATTCTGCAAACCTTGCGCGAAGCCGGGATGACCCTGGCCAGTGACTGCGAAGAGGGAATTTGCGGTACCTGCGAGACGTCCCTGCTTGGCGGCCGGGCGGACCACCGCGATCAGTTCCTGACGCCGGCGGAGAAGGAAGCCAAGATCATGATCTGCATATCCCGCGCGATGCCGGGAGAAACGCTGATCCTCGATTTGTAACGGCCGCTATGACTTCCCAGTCATCCCCTGGGGCGGCGGGGTCACGGCGCCGCCTCGGCGAATTTCCAGCAGCGCTCTCGCCACCCGATCGAAGACGCCGTCCCAATCGCCCGGCGAGGTTTGACGGAACAGTCTCATGGTCGGATACCAGGGGCTCTTTTCGCCTTCCATCAGCCACCGCCAGTCCGGGACGTAAGGCAGGACAAGCCAAACCGGTTTTCCCAAGGCGCCGGCGAGATGAGGCGCCGCCGTGTCGGAAGTGATCAACAGATCCAGGTTGGCGAAGGCCGCCGCGGTGTCGGCGAAATCCCCCAGCTCCGGGCCGAGGTTTTCGACCATCCCGCCAAGACGATGCTGGCCGAGGGCTTCCATGCCCGGACCTGTTTGCACCGAATAGAAGTCGACCCCCGGCATCTCGAACAGCGGCAAAAAAGGCTCCAGGCCGGGCGAACGGCGGCGGTCGTTCGGGTATCGCGGATCTCCTTGCCAAGCCAAGCCCACCCGCGCCCGGGCCGATCGTGCAATCCGCTTTCGCCACTTCCCCGCCGCCGCCGCCGTCGGGATGAGATAGGGGATCTCCGCCGGTATGGTTTGCAACGTCGTGGCGAAGAGTTTGGGCAGGCTGAAGAGAGGCACATGCAGATCGAAGGGCGGCGGCTCTTCGCCGCGCACCACCACCACCTCGACGGCGGGCATGGATTCGATAAGCTTTTCCAACCGCGGCGGGGATTCGACAATGACGCATCCGCCCTTGGCGGCGACCATCGGTGCGTAGCGGATGAACTGGATGGTGTCTCCGTAGCCTTGTTCGGCATGGATCAAAATACGTTTTCCCGCCGCTTCCGAGCCGTCCCAGGCAGGGCGCCCGAAATCCCGGACGAGCGGTTCGAAATAGCGGGTCCGCCAGCGCCATTCGTATTCCTGTCCCTGCTCGTAAAGAAGATTGCCAAGGCTGCAGTGAGCCTCGAGGAACTCGGGATTCAACTCGGCGGCCCGACGAAAGCAATCGAGAGCTTCGTCCGGCGAACCGCCTTCGTGAAGGACTTGGCCGAGATGGTAGAGGGCGTCGGGGAAGGCGGCGTTGATCGCGAGCGCCCCGCGGAAGGCCGTTTCGGCGCCGTCGTTTTGACCTTTGTCCTTGCAGAGCCCGCGCCAAGTTGTAGTGAACCTCGGCGAGGTTCGGGTTGAGGGCAACGGCCCGCCGGCAGCAATCGGCGGCTTCCCCGAAATCGTCTTGCGTAACCAGGACCGCGCCAAGGTCGGACAGCGCCTCGGCGTTATCGGGGTCCAACGCCAACACCCGCCGGTATGCGCCCGCCGCTTCGTCCAGATGGCCAGCCGCCTAGCTGATCCGTCCCAGGTTGGCTTGATAGCTGACCGTTTCGGGGGCCAGCGCCACCGCCCGGCGTATCCATTCGAGGGCTTCCTCCGGCCGTTCTTTTTGAAACAGGATCAGTCCGTGCAGGTGAATGCCGTCGGCATGGTCCGGATTGGTCTTCAGAATCCGGCGGTAGATGGCGTCCGCCTCGTCGAGCCGCCCGGCCTGGTGGTGTTCCAGCGCCAAAGCCAGGGAGGGCGGGTTTTCAACCATCCTAGTGCTCCGTCTCCAGTCAAGTATATTTTCACAGAATTTCTAACTTTAACAAGAGCTTGGCCGGCGATATTAATCAAAGGATAGAATGATTTTCTGCACGCCGTTCGAGAAATTGGCGACCACCTGCTGATAGGTTTTTTTCTCCGGGTTCCTGATGTTGCCAAGGATCGATGAGGTGAAGCTCTTTCGGTTGGCAAACGGTCAATATCCGTTCGGAAAAATCGCCCGTCGCGACGCCGATTTCCGCGACCACCGCATTCCTCGGTAAATACTTGATCAATTCATGACGGTCGGCTCCGAACAGGTACATGCCCTCTCCATTGGCGCGAATTCATCGCATCGAAAATATTATTGCCGGTGGCGCGGTGCTGTCATCACGCGGCGGCGGCCGGGAAGAAAAAACGGAACCTCGGCGAAGTAAGGCAATTTGACCCGTTTCCTGGCGCGCGGCAACCATCCCCGAACCGATTTCCTTTCTTTTGTAGCCTAGCACTCCATTTTGGGGCATACTTGATCATGGCGGAGTCAGGATGGGGTAATCGAAATGCCAAAGTTCGAGGTGGCGGTTTATAACCAACAGGTGCGTGACCTCGTCAAAGTCGGCGAGCGGCACAAGCACCTTGCCGACGACTGGGGCGATACTCATTACATCGAAATCGTGGCTGACAACCAGGACCAGGCCCGCTCCAAGGCCCGCGCCAAATATCCCCAAGCGGGTGGCTATGTGATCGAACAGGTCGTTCCGGCTTTGGAACCTTGATGATTTGATCCTGCATTGATGGCGCTCTGGGCGGGCTCTGTCCGGCATCATTCCTTTCCGTGCGCCCTCCGAGGCGAATTCCCGCCACCGTTGCCGTTCGGGCGAAAGGCTTTATTAACACTCCCGCCGTAAAACTATTCAGGTTTTCCATTCCGGCCGCGTGCCCCTAAGCCGCGTTCAGGGATGGGAAATCCGGGATCACCGTTTATCGGAAGAAGGATTT
>JAUXMA010000148.1 GCA_030623425.1 Rhodospirillaceae bacterium | reverse complement strand
GAGGCCGATGCCGCCAAACGCCGCCTGAGCGAAGGGCAGGCGCTTGGCCTCCTCGTCCTGGGGGGCGTGATCGGAGGCGATGGCGTCAATGGTGCCGTCTTTTATGCCCTCGACCACCGCCAGGCGGTCGGCTTCCAGGCGTAGCGGCGGCGACAGCTTGGCGAAGGTCCGGTAATCGCCGACAGCGGTTTCGTTGAGGGCGAAGTAAGGCGGCGCGGTGTCGCAAGCGACGTTGACTTGCCTGGCTTTCGCCCGGCGGACCGCCTCGACGGCGGCGGCCGTCGACAGGTGGCCGAAATGCAGTCTCCCGCCGGTCATTTCGACCAGACGCAAGTCGCGTTCGACGATGATCACCTCGGCCTCGCCGGGAATGCCGGAGAGACCCAGGCGGGTCGCCGTTTCGCCGCTGTTCATGGCGCCGCCGTCGGCCAGCCGCGGCTCCTCCGCATGCTGAACGATCGTCAAGCCGAAGGTCGACGCGTAGCTCAGTGCCCGGCGCATCACCAGGGCATCGGGCACCGCCTTGACGCCGTCGGTGAAAGCTACCGCCCCGGCCTCGGCCAAGGTTCCCATCTCGGCCAGCTCCTTGCCTTGCAGGCCCTTGGTGACGGCGCCGTAGGGATAGACCTTGGCCAGTCCCAGCTTGCGCGCCCGGCGGGCGACGAATTCGACCACCGAGACATTGTCGATGACCGGATCCGTGTTGGGCAGGCAGACCATCGTGGTGATTCCCCCGGCCGCCGCCGAGCGCCCCGCCGAGGCCAGGGTTCCCTTGTGCTCCTCGCCCGGCTCGCGCAGTTGCACCCGGATATCGACCAAGCCGGGGCATAAGACATGACCGCCGCAATCGACGGTTTCGGTTCCTTGCGGGGCGCCGCCGGCGAAAAGACCGGGACCGAAATCGGCGATGACCTCACCCTCGGTGAGAAGACCGCCGGGGGCGTCGATTCCCGACGCCGGATCGATGAGGCGGGCGTTGACGTAAGCCACCCGGCCGCCATTGTCCTTAACCGCCATCGGCGTCCCCATCGTCTAAGTTGCGGGTCAGTATCTCAAGACAGGCCATGCGCACCGCCACCCCCATCTCGACCTGTTCGCGGATGACGCTGCGGCCGATGTCGTCGGCGACTTCCGAGTCGATTTCGACGCCCCGGTTCATCGGCCCGGGATGCATGATCAGGGCATCGGGCTTGGCGTTCGAGAGCTTTTCGTAGTCGAGTCCGAAAAAGTGAAAATATTCGCTGATGGAGGGGAAGAAATTTCCTTGCATGCGCTCGGTCTGCAAACGCAGCATCATCACGATATCGCAATCCCGCAAGCCTTTCCTCATGTCGTCGAAGACTTCCACCCCCAGCTTTTCAATGGCCGGCGGGATCAGGGTCCGGGGGGCGATCAGGCGGACCGTCGCCCCCATGGTGGTGAGCAAGTGAATGTTGGAGCGGGCGACCCGCGAATGGACGATGTCGCCGCTGATGGCGACGCGGAGCCCGGCCAGCCTGCCGATGCGCCGGCGAATGGTCAGGGCGTCGAGAAGGGCCTGGGTCGGATGCTCATGGCTTCCGTCGCCGCCGTTGATGACCGCGCAGTTGACCTTTTCGGACAACAGCTTCACCGCCCCGGAATAAGGATGGCGGACGACAAGCACATCCGGATGCATGGCGTTCAGGGTCATCGCCGTGTCGATCAAGGTCTCGCCTTTCTTGATGGAACTGGTCGTCACCGGCATGTTGATGACGTCTCCGCCGAGGCGCATGCCCGCCAACTCGAACGAGGTGCGGGTGCGGGTCGAGGCCTCGAAAAACAGATTGATGATGGTCCGCCCGTGCAGCACCAACTTGGTCTTGTCGGCGCGGCGATTCTGTTCGACGAAAGCTTCCGAGCGGTCGAGCAGGATGGTAATCTCGTCAGGCGATAGGCCTTCGATACCGAGCAGATGGCGGTGCGGGAAATGAACGTTGTCCGGGACGGCGGCGTTCATGAGCCGGCAATATAAATCCTTGCCGGCCAACAAAGCAAGGCGGGACAACCACCCGGCCGCCGCCGGTTGTCATGTCGTCGTTGGAATGTTGACGATCGGCGGCGGCGGTGTTAGGGCATTTCAAGATTGATCGGAACCGGCGGGCCGGTTTGACGGAGGGAAAGCCAGTGGCCGCGAGCATACCGGACAAGCCTCTTCGCATTCTTTTGATCGAGGACAACCCTCACGATGTGCAGGCGTTCCGCCGGGCTTTCGAAAGCAACGGCCGGCCCGTCGAAATCGAGCACCACGAGAGGGGGGAGACGGCGCAAGCGGTTTTGAAGAAAGCCACCGCGGCGTTCGACATTGCGGTGGTCGATCAAGGTTTGCCCGGCGATCCCGGCCTGGATTTTTGCAAATGGGTGTTGGCCGAGGGACTCCTCCTTCCGACGGTGCTCCTGACCGTCACCGGTTCCGAAACTTTAGCCGTCGAGGCGCTGAAGTCCGGGGTTTTCGACTACCTGATCAAGAATCCCGGGGGCGGCCACCTCAAACTGCTTCCCACCGTTCTTGCCCACATCGTTCGCAGGTACAAAGAGCAGCTCGATCACGAACGGGCGGACGAGGCCTTGCGCAAGGAAAGGGACCTTTTCCAGGCGGCGATCAACAGCATGCCGGGCATTTTTTACTTCTTCGACAGGAAGGGAAAGTACCTGCTTTGGAACAAAAATTTCGAAGCCGCCGGCGATCTTCTTCTCAAGGAAGTGGCCGGAAGACTCGCTTCTTGCGTCCGCGAGACGGATACGGTGTTCCGTTTCGGCGGTGACGAGTTCACCATCGTGTTGACCGATCTGAACAATCGGGAGGCCGCCGCGAAAGTGGCCGAAAACGTCAATGAAATCCTCTCGAAGCCTTTTGAATTGCGGAAGCGGAAAGCCAGCATCGGCGCCAGCATCGGCATCTCCCTTTATCCGACGGACGGAACCGATCCGGAGTCATTAATGAAACGGGCCGATGAAGCCATGTACTCGGTCAAGGAACGGGGCAAAAACCATTACCGCTTCATATCCGACGAGGAAAAAATAGCCTAGAGTTCGCGAATTGACCGCCGGCTTTTGGTTGTGGTCGCGGATGACGGCATCGTTTACAGTCCCGGCCAACGCCGATTCTGAGGCTTTGAAAGACCATGGCGGATATCCCGCGG
The DNA here is from genome assembly GCA_030623425.1 of Rhodospirillaceae bacterium. Taxonomy (GTDB): domain Bacteria; phylum Pseudomonadota; class Alphaproteobacteria; order Rhodospirillales; family 2-02-FULL-58-16. Next base: position 2,069 of record JAUXMA010000148.1, on the reverse strand, counting down.
CACCGGCTCAACCGGCTTCTTGACAAGGATATCTTTTTCATCATCGGCTGGACCCAGGCCGGCACCCACTGGCTGCAGGCCGCGATCGATGCTCACCAGCAAGTCTGCTGTCAGGGGGAAGGTCATTTCGCCAACCTGCTCTCGCCGTTGTTGACGCAGGCCTTCGGGCACTACAACCAACAATTACGGAAAACCAACGCCCGCCTGCGAATGGCCGGAATCCAGGGGCGTTTCCACGGCTTCGACAACGACGACCGCGACCTCGTCCTGGCGACGGCGATGGGCTTGGTGTTCAACCGCTGGGTGGGCGACGCCGAAGTCAAGTGCATCGGCGAGAAAACCCCGGAACAGACCCCGCATTTGAACCTGCTTGCCGGCGCCGCGCCAAACGCCAGGTTCATTCATGTCATCCGCGACGGCCGCGACGAGGCGGCCTTCGCCTGGGATGTCAACCTCGGCATCGACCAGCAAGGGTTCTCCGAAAAATTTCCCCGCTTCAGCGACTTTGCCGATTCCTTCGCCAAGACATGGGCCGACACCGTCGGCCGGGCGCGCGCCTTCGGCCGGGCCAATCCGGACCGTTACATGGAAGTCCGTTGCGAGGATCTGATGAGCGAACCCGAGCCGGACCTCCGCCGCCTGTGCCGGTTCCTCGATGTCGGCGGCGGCGACGTCGAGGTGGCGCGTTGCGCCGAAGCCGGCCGGACCGCGAACATTTCCGCCGCCGTTCCCGGATTCTGGCGCCATCGTTTCGACGACGAGGCGCTCACTCTCTTCCGCCGCCGGGCCGGCGAGATGTTGAAGCTCCTCGAGTACGAGGACTGATACGCCCGTCCCACCACCGCCGGAGAATATCATGCCCGCCCACCAATACGTCTACGTCATGAAGGATTTGAGCAAGGTCTTTGCCGGCGGGCGAGAGCTCCTGAAAGGGATCTCGTTGTCGTTCCTGCCGGCCGCCAAGATCGGCGTCCTGGGCGTCAACGGGGCCGGCAAGTCGACGCTCTTGAAAATCATGGCCGGGTTGGATGACGATTTCGGCGGCGAGGCCTGGGCGGCCGACGGCGTCAAGGTCGGCTACCTCGAACAGGAGCCTGGGCTCGATGCCGGCAAGGACGTCGAAGCCAACATCATCGAGGGCTTGGCCGGGATCAAGGCCCTGCTGGACGAATTCAACGAGGTCAGCGCCAGATTCGCCGAGCCCATGGACGACGACGAGATGAACGCCCTGCTCGACCGGCAGGGCGAGTTGCAGGAGAAAATCGACGCCGCCGAAGGCTGGGAACTGGAGCGAACCATCGAGGTCGCCATGGACGCGCTCCGTTGTCCGCCCGGAGACGCCGACGTGACCAAGATCTCGGGCGGCGAGCGCCGCCGGGTGGCGCTGTGCCGGCTCTTGTTGCAGCGCCCCGGCATCCTGCTCCTCGACGAGCCGACGAACCATCTCGACGCCGAATCGGTGGCCTGGCTGGAGAGATTCCTGGCCGATTACGAAGGCATGGTGATGATCGTCACCCATGACCGCTATTTCCTCGACAACGTCACCGGCTGGATCCTGGAACTGGACCGCGGCCGCGGCGTCCCCTACGAGGGCAACTATTCGGCTTGGCTGGAACAGAAGCAGCGCCGCCTGGCCCATGAGGAAAAGGGGGAGACCGCCCGCCAGCGTACTCTCAAGCGCGAACTGGAGTGGATCAGACAATCGCCGCGCGCCCGGCAGGCGAAGTCCAAGGCCCGCATCACCGCTTACGAGACCCTTTTGGCCGAGGCCCGGGACAAAGAGCCGGGAACCGCGCAGATCGTCGTTCCGCCGGGGCCGCGGCTGGGCGATCTGGTCATCGAAGCCGAGGGCCTGCGCAAAGGCTACGGCGACAAACTGCTGATCGAGGATTTAAGCTTCCGTTTGCCGGCCGGCGGCATTGTCGGTGTCATCGGCGCCAACGGCGCCGGCAAGACGACGCTGTTTCGCATGATCACCGGCGCCGAGGAACCCGACGGTGGCCGCCTGCGCCTGGGCGAAACCGTGGTCCTCGGATACGTCGATCAGTCCCGAGACTCATTGGACGGCG
>JAUXMA010000151.1 GCA_030623425.1 Rhodospirillaceae bacterium | reverse complement strand
GCATGCGACATGCGGCTTCATTGCGTGTCTTGCTTGACATGTTTCGGCCATAGCCTGCTTGTCTATGAGCTTCCGTCGCCTTGCCAAGTTCGATGAAAAGCTGGCAGAATCGCTCTTGTCTTGGGGTTAGTCGGCGCATTTCACATACCAAAAATAAGGTATCACTGTACCGCGTTTCTGAATTATGGACAAGACGACACCGAGGCCCCGTTCGACTGTTTAAGGTTTTGCCCCCGCCCCCAGCATGAATAGGGGTCCCGTTCGGGCGAAAAAAGGCCGCGAGATGAGTCCGCGTGCTTACCTATTGCTTACCCGAAAGAACAAGGGGCCACGGCAATAACCATAACCCCTTGAAAACATGGTGCCGCAGGAGAGATTCGAACTCCCGACCCACGCATTACGAATGCGTTGCTCTACCAGCTGAGCTACTGCGGCTCGCCACTAACCTATTATAACCCTGATGGAATTTTGGCCAGCCCATAATTCGACCACGGGCCACCGCCCGCCGCCGCCTGTGGTTTGTCCGTTGCGATGCCGCCGAGCCGTTCCGGCGCTTCAGCCAAGCATGGCGTTAAGCCGCCGCCGCGCCCGCCGGTAACGGATATCGAGGCCGCCTTCCAAAACCAGCTTCCGGTAGGCGGTGGGCGCCAGCAGGTCGATATGGTCGGCGAAAACGGCCATCGGCTCCGTGCCGGCGGCGTTGGCCCCGCGCAGGCCGCTGCGGCAGAACCGGTATTTTTCCGAAATGACCCGCAAGGCGGGCCTGGAAATGCTGTCGATGCCGCCGAAAGCAAAGGCGAACCAGGGAACCGGGCCGCCCAAGCGGCGTTCCAGAAGATCGCCGGCGTCGACGACCTCGCGGCGCAAGCCGTCACCTTCGAGCAAGGTAAGACGGCGGTGGGACATGCCGTGGCAGCCGATGCAATGACCGAGCGAGCCCAGTTCCTCCAACTCCGTCCAGGACATAAGCCGCAATCCTTCCGGCAAGCTGTCGGCGGCGAGGCGGCCGTCGAAAATGTGGGCGGCAATCCCCGCCCGTTGATCGCCGGCGGGCAGCTCGATCAGCCCCGGGCAGACGAAAAACAACGCTTTCACCCCGTGCTCGGCAAGGCACTGCTTGGCCAAGGCGTAGTTGGAAGCGAACCCGTCATCGAAGGCGAACAGGCAAGGGTGTCTTCCCGGGCCCGCCGCCTGACGAGCCGGCGCGCCGCCCAAAAGCCAAGCCCCGGCCTCTTCCGGCGATATCACCCCGTGGTACCGTTTCACATACCCAACAAGACTACGGAAGGCTTCAAAGCGGTCCTTCGGCACGTTATGAAAGAAGAGTATCCGGAAAGCCGCCGCCCTGCCGCCGGCAAGGCGCCGAAACGCCCGCAGGCCCAGCAGCCAAGGCCCGGAAAGGCGGTACCTCAATACGGCTCCGCCGTCGTAGGGGTGCAATTTAGATGATACAGACCACTAGCACTTACTTTCATGCCGCCGCCCGCGCCCGGCGCGCCCGCCAGCGCACCAACCGGCCCAGCAGCCCGCCGCCGACCGCCTCCAATTCGGGCGCCAGCCGGTAAGGCTTGCCGCCCAGTCCGTCCTTGAAACGGTAGATGCCCCGGGGCGACAGGACCGTGTCCATGCCGCCCAGATCGAAGCGGCGGAACCCTTGTTCCTTCATCGCCGCGGCCGCCCGCCACAACAACAATTGCCCGGCGTTCAGCCGCCGTCCCTCGGCGCTGGTGTGGCCGGCCAGGTATTCGCAGGCGTCGCCATATTTGGCGATGAGGACCGATCCCACCGGCATTTCCTTTTGATAGGCGAGGAACGCCTCCAGCTTGCGCCCCTCCGGCAGCAACCCCTGCAAGGCCCTGAGAAGGTCCACCGTGACGCTGGTGGCGAAGTCGCGATCGGCGGTCAGATGGGCGTGGCTTTCGAGAAAAGCCGTAAAGAGCTCCTCGCCGCAGCCGCTCCTGACCTCGACTTGCAATCGTTCCGCCTTGTTAAGACAGTTGCGCCATTTCTGCCTTAGGCCTTTGCGCAAATCTTCCAAGGGCGCCGTCAGATCGAGCACCGCCGAGGACCATCCGGGCGTTCCCGCCGGCGACAGCCCGGCTTCGCGGAGGGCGCCGGCGGCGAGCTTTCCTTCCGGCGCCGGCGGCGCCAGGCGCAGATACATGCGCCCCCGATCGGCGTAATGGGCCCGCAATTCCGCCATCATGGCGACCAGCGGCTGTTGACGCGTCTCGCCGTCGCGGCGCCACAAAGGGGCGCGGTTGATCCACGCCAACCCGCCGGCAACCAGCGGCAGGGAACGGACAAGGGCCTGGAAGGCGCCAACCTCGCATTGACCGTCGTAAAAAACGCCTCGCTCCGCCCGCCAGGGACCGGTCCTGGCCTTGGCTTCGGCGTAGGCCCAGCATTGCATCAGGCTGAGATCGGCAAAAGGGGCGACGACCTTGGACCACTCGTCGGCGCCGAAATCCTTGATGATGAGACGAAACATTTTTCAAATCTTGCCGCCGGAAGGGCAAAAAACAAGGGCTCCTCGACGTTCTCAGTGGAATTCCACCGGTTTGTCCTCCGCGGACGGCGTTATGATCCGCCATTCATCTCTTGCCGGAGGGGTGATCCCAGGGAAAGTCAAGGCTGCCGCTTCGCGGCACCGCGCGAGCGGAATTGCGGGCTCCGCAAATCCAGGTGAGTTCCACTTGCAACGACGAAGAGCCTAAACAAGCCATTCCCTTGGGCCAGGTGGAAATTCGCTATTGGAATCAAGTATGCCGTCACCGAATTTATTCGTTTGTCCTGGCCGGAAGAGCGGCCGGAATTTCCGCCTCTTCGCCTGTCAGGCTGACGATATGCGCCGGCACCCGCCAGGCAAAACTGTCGAAACTCCCACATTTGCCGCACAGCACACTCCATTCCGCCACCGCGTTGCCGCAGTGATTGCAAACCCAAGCCGGATTGGGATCGGCATGCGAGGCCCGCATCAGCCACTCGCGCCCGCGCCCCGGATCGCCGTGTTCGGATTCCTCCAGCTCGGCCATCAAACGGCACGCCCTGACGGAGCCGCCGCTCGCCGCCAGGGGCTGCAAATACTCCCTCGCCTCGCCCCACAGGCGCGCTGCCAACGCCGCCGCCGCGACGGCGATACGGCTTTCCGGATGATCCGGTTTGAATTTTGCCAGGCTCTGGGTGGCTTCAAACTTCTGCACGGCGCCATTCGCCTCCTTGGCAGCCAAGTAGATATCGACAAAATCGGGGTGGGGCTGGCGTTCCCAAGCCGACTCGATCAACGAAGCGGCCTTGCGCCTCTTGCCGGAATCGACCAGGAAACGGGCCTCGACGACAGCCGCCGGAGTAAATGCCGGATCCATGTCGTGAGCTTGGCGCGCATACCTCACGGCCTCGACATGTTGGCCCCGTTCCCGAGCCTCCAGGGATCGCTGAAATTTCAAAGCGGCATGGCGACCGCGTCCGTCGGCCTGATTTACCAGACGGTGTTTGACGGATTCGGCGAGCGTCGTCTCGGCTTCGGCCCAATGGCCGGCCCGCGTCAGCATGTCGAACAGCGTCGAGGCCACCCAGCGGCTTTTCGGCCGAACACGGTAGGCCCGGCGGGCCAGTTTCAAGGCGCCGCGCCAATCGCCCCGCTTCATGGCTTGGTTGAGCAGTCCTCGCAGGCCCAAAAACTCGGTTTCCGGATATTCAAGCATCTCCGAAAAAAACTTGCCGGCCGCCGTCTCGTCATTGGCGAGTTGCGCGGCCTGGGCCGACAGCAACATGGTCAGCGGCGGATCGCCCAGCAATCCCTCGGCTCGCTTGACTTGGCGCCGGGCGTCATCGGCATCGCCGGCGGCGACCGCCACCATGCCCCGCGTCAAAGCCTGGTAGCCCCGCTGCCGGCGACTTTCGTGGCGTCCCCGAACGATCCGCGCCGGCAAGCCGCGAATAACAATCCACAGCCGGTAAATCAGCGCCGCGATGACGGCGATCACAGCGACAGCGAGCAGCAGCAGGGCGAAGGAAGTATCCAAATGGTATCCCTGCCAGTCCATGGTCACCGACCCCGGCCGATCCGCCAACCACAAGCCGAGCCATATCAGTACCGCCAGAACCGCCAGTAAGCGGAGAGCGCGCCACATCGAGGCTACTCTTGCCGCGAACCGAGAAGGGAAACGGCGAAGACGTGCAGCATCGCCTTCACCCGCTCCGCCTTCAGCCGCGCCTGTGCATCCTTGAGCCAAGACGCCACCACCGCCGCCGGCGCCCCACGGAGGCCTTCCAGCGTCGCAACGGATCCCCCGAGATCGCCGACCGCGAGACTCGCCTCGACACGGGCGACGACAGCGTCAGCCGTGTCGCCGGCGGTCCGGCGCAAGTTCACCTGCGAGGCCAGTTCGTTGACGGTCCGTACAAACAAGCCGTCGCCTTCCAGGGCCACGGAGGAGGTGAAGACCTTTCCGGCCATACCATCGAATCGCCGGCGTAACGACGCCAGCGTCGGGATGCCCCTGCCGGAGAAAGGCTCCAACACGGCAATCGCCTTGATGATGTCTGGATTTTTCGCGACCGCCGACTTCAGCCCCGCAAGCTCCTTGGCGAAAGGCGAGGCGCCGCCGAGGGCCTCGCGCAATTGGCCGATGGCCAGCATCATTTTTTGCGCTCCGGCCGTTAACCCGGAGCCTCGGACACCGATATTTTCCAAGGACGCCAACCGCTGTTCCATCTTGGCGACGGAGGCGGAGAGCCGTTTCGCCTCCATATCGGCGCCGCCGGCCTTCGCCAAGACGCTGCCGGTCTTTTCCAGACTGTCAACACGGCGGAGCAATTCCCCCAGGGCTTTATCTTGTTTCTCCAAGCTGGCAAGGCGCTCACTCAGCCGTTGCAAGGACTCGTTGGCTTTAACGGCCCCGGCGGGAAGCGTCGTTGCCTCGACCATCTTTTTAACCGACCCGAGAGCCTGCTCGAGACGTTGCACCCGCTCCAGCAACAGGCCCAGCTGAGAGATGAAGCTGGCTCTTTTGGCCTCCAAATCACCCAGCACGTTGCCGGCGTCGTCGCGGTCCGGAATCTTTTCTTGAGAGGTCTTCTCTTGAGAGGTCTT
>JAUXMA010000038.1 GCA_030623425.1 Rhodospirillaceae bacterium | reverse complement strand
GTCGGCGCCCTTGGTGAAGATGCCGCCGCCCAGGCGGGCGAAAATGGAAATCAAGGAAGCACCGAAACCAAGCGCGACAAGGGCTTCCAGGAGATGGCGCATGCCGGCGGCGGAACCGGTGTCGAGGACGCCGCGCAAGACGAGATAGTACCCGCAAACGCCCAACAGGGCGAGGCCGACCACCAGCATGCCGGTGACGGCGCCGGACTTGAAAGCGATGTCCAGGGCCGGAGCAAGACCCTCTGAGCGGGCCGCTTCGGCGGTGCGCACGTTGGCGCGGACGGAAACGTTCATGCCGATGTAGCCGGTGGCGGCCGAAAGAAAGGCGCCGATGAAATAACCCACGGCGACCGTCAAACCCAGACGCAATCCCAAAAGTACGCCGATGATGGCGCCGACCACGGCGACGGTGCGGTATTGGCGGTTGAGATAAGCCCGCGCCCCTTCCCGCACGGCGGCGGAGATTTCCTGCATGCGCTCGTTTCCCGCCGGCGCCGAGAGCACCGAACGAACCGCGTAGGCACCGTAAAGGAGGGCGAGGATGCCGCAGGCAATAATCATCAAGTACACGTTCGCCATGTTAGTAAACTTCCTTCTTGGTTGAAATTTCCCGCCGGAGAATCAAGAAATGAAAAAAAGGGCACGCGGATTTGCGTCGCGGGCGGCGCAAACCGGGTGGAAAAATGCCAGACCCCTGGCGAGAAAGCAACAAACGTCTTGGCTGCTTCCCCCCCCTCCCCCCGGCATGAAGGCCACCGGTTATCGGGACGGCGAGTTGACCAGAGACTGGACGAGGACGTTGTTGATGACGTCCTTGCCAACGACCTTCTCGCCGATCAGTCTCAAGCGCTCCTTGATAACGGTGGCGTCGAGCTGCCGCTCTTTCCTCAGCAAGCGCGGGATGAAGGCGTAAAGGTCGCGCCAGAAGGCGTCGCTCAGGCGAGGCAGCAGGCGCAGCAACTTGCTCTCGTTGGCTTCGCCCAGGGTTTCCAGTTTGAGATGGATTTGAATGTTGGCGATCACTTTTTCGCCCTGGAAAATGGGAATGATCAATTGATCCATATCGATGAAACGGGGCGGCTCCCGCGGCTCTTGCAGTCCCGCCAGTTCCTCGCCTGTCGGCTCGAACGGACCGATCAACAGCCACTTCATGACGCTAACGGCGCCGCCGCCCAGCATAATCAAGACGGCGAAAATGATGACTGCTATTTTCATGGCGTTCGGGCTCCGTCACTTGGCTGCCATTATCACGGCTTCGAGGCTCCCTGCAAAGCCCCTCCTCCCTTACCTTTTGTCATCGGCGGGCTCAAAAATGACGGTAGCCGCCCGCCAGGACGGCAATTTCGGCGCCCTTTTCGTCGACGACGCGGACGTTCTTTTTTCCCTTTCCGCCTTCACGCAATCGCCCGATGGCCGTCAGTGGAAGCTTCAGTTGGCGGGCCAGGCGGGCGACGGCCTCGCCGCTTGCCGGCGGCGCCGTGAACAGGAGTTCGTAGTCATCGCCGCCGGTCAGCACCGTCGAAATCCATTCCGCCCCGGCGGCGGCTACGGCGCGGCCCGCCGCCGACAGGGGAATCTCCGCCGCCCGCACCTCGGCCGCCGTCCCGGAAGCGGCGCAGATGTGGGCGAGATCCGCGACCAGGCCGTCGGAAACGTCCGTCGCCGCCCGCGCCAAGCCGCCAAGGCGCAGCCCCAACTCGATTCGCGGCCGCGGCAAGTGATACCGCTCGACAAGAGCCTGGCGGTGATGCTTGGCGATGGCGGGCAATTTCCCCCGCAGCGCCCGCAGGCCGAGGGCGGCGTCGCCGATGGTGCCGGAAACGTAGACCACGTCGCCGGGGCGTCCTCCCGAACGGCGCAGTTCGCACCCTTCCCCAACGTCGCCGAAAGCGCAAAGGGTCAAGGTCAGCGGTCCCGGGATCGCCACCATGTCGCCGCCGATCAAGGTCACCCGAAAGGCCTCCTGCTCGGCGGCGAGGGCCTCGGCGAAACGGTCGATCCAGTCGCCGGCGATGTCATCGGGAAGGGCCAGGCAAAGGGTGTAGGCCCTCGGCCTCGCGCCCATGGCCGCCAGGTCCGAAAGGTTGACGCGCAACGATTTGGCGGCGATTCGGTCCGGCCGGCCGGTGTCGACGAAATGGACTCCGGCGACGATGGTGTCGGTGGTAACGACCAGGCGATGCCCGGGCTCGATCGCCAGCACGGCGGCGTCGTCGGTCAACGCGAAGGCACCGGGTTCGGCCTTGGCCAGCGGCGCGAAAAATCGGCTGATGAGCTCGAACTCGCCGTTTTCCCGCTGCTTATTCCTCATCGTCATCCTCTTTGGCGGCCATTTCCCGGGCCCGTAGCTTGCGAGCCAGATGGTCCAGCACGCTGTTGACGAAACCAGGCTCGCCGCCGCTGAAGAAGGCATGCGCGACGTCCACGTATTCGCTGATTACCACCCGGGGGGGAACGTTGGTCAGGACGAGAAGTTCGAAAGTCCCGGCCCTGAGGACGGCTCTTAAGACCGCTTCCAGCCGCTCCAAGGTCCATTTCGCCGACAGCGCCGGCGCGATCAGCCCGTCCAGTTCCGCGCAGCGGTCGCCGACGCCGTGGACCAGGGCGAACAGCAATTCGTCGTCGGGCTCGGCCAAACCGCCCGTTTCCTGGCCGCCGATGTCGTCGCCTCCGTTTTCGGTATTGGTCCAACGGCTGAGGAGGAATTCGCGAAGCACCGGATCGGCCGCCGCCCCGGCCATGTCCATTTCATAGAGGGCTTGTACCGCGGCCAGGCGGGCGGCGCTGCGGTGCCGCCCGGGGGGCCTTTTGCCGGCTCCTTCGGCGGCGCTGGCGGCGTTCATCGCTGAACGAGCCGAAAAGTCTTTTTCAACTCCATCATCCTAAGGCAGGTTGTGGCGGCTTCGGCGCCTTTGTTTTTCTGGTCGACGGCGGCGCGCGCCCAGGCCTGCTCGCGGTTGTCGCAGGTGAGAATGCCGAAACCCATGGCGATGCTGTAGTTCAGGGTCAAGTCCATGAGGGCCCGGCTGGCGGCGTTGCATATGTATTCGAAATGGCTGGTTTCGCCGCGGATGACACAGCCGAGCGCGATGTAGCCGGAATAGTGGACAGGCGCCGAGTGGACCTCCATCGAACGGATGGCGAAGCGGATCGCCGCCGGCACTTCGAAAACCCCCGGCACGGGAATGCGGTCGTATGACATACCGGCTTCGTCGAGAACGGCGCCGGCGCCCTTCACTAGTTCCCCGGCGATGTCCTCGTAGAAGCGCGCTTCGACGATCAGGACATGCGGGGAATTACTCATTTCATCATTCGTCCGGGGAGATGGGGCGCTGCCCGGCCACGGTCAGCTCGTAGCCTTCGAGACCGATAATGGTCCGTTTGGTATTGGACAACAAGATCATGTCCTTGACTCCGAGATCGAGCAAAATCTGCGCGCCGACACCGTAATCGCGCAGTTCGCCGGTCGTTTGTTCGCCGCCGCCGAGGAGCACCTGTACCCGCTCGGAAAGACTGCTCGGATGCGGTTCGCGGATCAGCACCAAGACGCCGCGGCCCTCATCGCCGATGATTCGCATGGCTTGGCGGAGTTCGTGCGCCTTGCCGGCGCTTTGGTCGCCAAGCACGTCCTCGAGCACATTGAGGGCGTGCATGCGGACAAGCACCGGGCCGGCCGCCGAAAGATCGCCTTTGACCAGGGCGATGTGTTCGGCATAGGCGATCTTGTTGACATAGACGAGCATGTGGAATTCGCCGCCGTAAAGGCTGTTAAGGGAGGTCTCCAGCTGGCGTTCGACGATGCGGTCATGGCGCAGCCGGTAAGCGATAAGACCGGCGATGGTGGCGATTTTGATGTCATGGCGGCGGGCGAAGTCGATCAGCTCGGGCATGCGGGCCATGGTGCCGTCCTCGTTCATGATCTCGCAGATCACCCCCGACGGATTGAGCCCGGCCAAGCGGGAGATGTCAACCGCCGCTTCGGTGTGGCCGGCGCGCACCAGCACGCCGCCGTTCCTCGCTTCCAGGGGAAAGATATGGCCAGGAGAGGCGATGCTGTCCTTGCCTTTCGTCGGGTCGATGGCGACGGCGATGGTGCGGGCCCGGTCGGAGGCGGAAATTCCCGTGGTCACGCCTTCCCGGGCCTCGATGGAAACGGTGAACGCCGTCTGGTGGCGCGAGGCGTGGCGCCGCGGCATCAGCGGCAAGTCCAGTTCCCGCACCCGGTCCGCTGTCAGCGACAGGCAGATCAAGCCGCGGCCGTGCTTGGCCATGAAGTTGATGATCTCGGGCGTCGCCATCTGCGCCGAAACGACGAGGTCGCCTTCGTTTTCCCGCTCCACGTCGTCGACGAGAATGCAAAGCCGACCGTTGCGGGCGTCCTCGATGATGTCCTCGGTGGACGATAAATGCTCGGGATGGAACACGCGGCTATTCCTCAATCTAGAGCTAAAAAGCGGGCAACATAGCGCGCGATAACGTCGATTTCCAGATTCACCGCGTCGCCCGTCCGCAGGTTTCCCAGAGTGGTGGTGTCGCGGGTGTGGGGAATGATGTTGACCGCGAAAGCGGCGCCGTCGATGGAATTCACGGTCAGGGAGGCGCCATCGACGGCAACCGACCCCTTCGCCGCGATCATCGGCTTCAGTGCCTCCGGCGCCCGGATGACCAACTTAAGCGACGCCCCGTCGGGGGTGACGGTTAAAACGGTGGCGACGCCGTCGACGTGTCCGCTGACCAAATGGCCGCCGATTTCGTCGCCCATTTTCAGGCACCGCTCCAGGTTGACGGGCCGGCCTATGCGCCAGTTGCCCATGGTGGTCCTAGCCAGGGTTTCGGCGGAAGCGGTGTAAGCGAACCAATCCGGCCCCTTGTCGATCACCGTCACGCAGGCTCCCGAGCAACAAATTGAGGCGCCGACGTCGATGCCGCCGGTGGCGTAGCGGGTGGCGATTTCGAAGCGCTGGTCGCCGGTGGCGGCGATGGCGCGAATTTGGCCGAAATCGCTGATGATGCCGGCGAACATGGTCAGCTGATCCGCTCGTAGGTTTCCAGGACGTCCGATCCCGCCGGCAGGACGGCGGTTCGGGCGAATTCCGGCGCTTGGGCGGGGGTATCGACTCCCAGCGCCGCCGCCGCCGGCACGCCGTCGCCGCCGATCAGCCGCGGCGCTCGGAACCACGCCAGCCTGTCGACGAGGCGGGCGCGCAGCAGTTCCGCCGCAAACTCCCCTCCCCCCTCGACGAGAACACGGGTCAGGCCGCGGCGCCCCAGTTCCGCCGCTATCCAGCCAACGTCGGGCCTGTCGGCGGGGCCGGGATCGGCCTCGATGACGGTGACGCCCCGTTCGATCAAGGCGTCGCGTTTGCCGGCCTCGCCGCCTTTGACGGCAATCACCCAGGTCGGCGTTTGCCGCGCCGTTTCGACCAGCGGGCTGTCCACCGGCAGGCGCAGGCGGCTGTCGGCGACGATGCGCACCGGCGAGCGCTGTTCCAGGCCGGACAGCCGGCAGGTCAGCCGCGGGGCGTCGGCGAGCGCCGTGCCGATGCCGATAAGGATGGCGTCGTGTTCGGCGCGCAAACGGTGCGCCAGGGCGCGCGCCGTCTCGCCGGTGATCCATTGGCTGGCGCCCGTGCGGGTGGCGATGCGGCCATCCAGCGTCGTCGCCACCGTGAGGGTGATGAGCGGCCGTCCCTGCCGGATCTTGATGAAGAAACCGGCGTTGAGCCGGCTGGCCTCGTCTCCTAACAGGCCGGTGCTCACGGCGACGCCGGCGGCGGCGAGGCGGGCGATGCCCTGGCCGCGGACGCGGGGATCGGGGTCCTCGACGGCGATGACGGCGCGGCGGACGCCGGCGGCGGCCAGAGCTTGGCTGCAAGGCGGGGTTCCGCCCAAATGGTCGCAGGGCTCGAGGCTGACATAGGCGGTGGCGTTTCTGGCCATCTCATGGCCGGCGCGCCGCAATGCCTCGCTTTCGGCATGCGGCCGGCCTCCCGGTTGCGTCCAGCCGCGTCCCACCACCCGGCCCCGCTGATCCTCGCGGACCAGCACGCAGCCCACCGCCGGGTTGGGCCAGACGGCGCCCAGACCGCGGCGCGCCAGGGCCAGCGCCGCGCGCATGTGATGAACATCGTTGGCGTCAGTTGCCGTCGTCGTCACTCAGCCTTCCCACGAAGTCCTCGAAATCCTTGGCCTCGCGGAAATTACGGTATACGGAGGCAAAGCGGACGTACGCCACCGAATCCAGTCCGGCCAAGTGATCCATCACCATTTCGCCGATGACCTTGGTGGGAATCTCGTTTTCGCCCAAGGTTTCCAGGCGACGCTGGATGCTGTTGACGATAAGCTCCACGCGCTCGTCATCGACCGGCCGCTTGCGCAGGGAAATCTGCAGCGAGCGCAACAGCTTGTTGCGGTCGAAGGGAACCTTTTCGCCGGCTTTTTTCATCACCGAGAGCTCCCTGAGCTGGACCCTCTCGAAGGTCGTGAAGCGCGACCCGCAGGCGGGGCAGTAACGGCGGCGGCGGATGGCGGCGTTGTCCTCGGTGGGACGGGAATCTTTAACCTGGGTGTCGCCATTGCCGCAAAATGGACAGCGCATGGTATTTTACCTCCCCCTTTCGGCCGCGCCGCGGCCGTGGCCTAAACGGCGCCGGCTCACATCCCGCAATAAACCGGAAACCGTCCGCACATCAAGACGACCTGCTCGTGCGTTGCCCGTTCGGCGGCGCCATTGTCGCCGGCTCCAAGAACAAGATTATCGAGCACATCGCCGATCAATTCGCCGATGCGGCGGAACTCGGCAGGCCCGAAACCGCGCGTCGTTCCGGCCGGAGTGCCGAGGCGGATGCCGGAGGCGACGACGGATATTCGTGGATCGAACGGAATGCCGTTCTTGTTGCAGGTTATGCCGGCGCGCTCGAGGCTGGCTTCGGCGTCCTTGCCGGTGAGTTTCTTCGACCGCAAGTCGACCAGGACCAAGTGGGTGTCGGTACCGCCCGAAACGATATCGAATCCCCGCTCCATGAGGACCGAGGCGAGGACCTTGGCGTTGTCGACCACGGTTTTCGCGTAGGATGGAAAATCGGCCCGCAAGGCCTCGCCCAAGGCCACCGCCTTGGCGGCGATGACGTGCATCAGCGGCCCGCCCTGCAGGCCAGGGAAGACAGCGGTGTTGATTTTCTTGCCGAACTCGGCGTCGCTGGCCAGGATCATGCCGCCGCGCGGACCACGCAAGGTTTTATGCGTGGTGGTGGTGACCACGTCGGCGTCAGCGAGCGGGCTGGGGTGGACGCCGCCGGCAACCAGACCGGCGAAGTGGGCCATGTCCACCATCAGCAAGGCCCCGGCCTTGTCGGCGATGGCGCGGAAGCGCTTGAAATCGACGATCCTCGGATAGGACGAGCCGCCGGCGATGATCAGTTTCGGCCGGTTGTCGAAGGCGATGCGTTCGACTTCGTCATAGTCGATGCGCCCGTCTTCGCGATTGACCCCGTACTGCACGGAGCGGAACCACTGGCCCGACTGCGTTGGCGGCGCGCCGTGCGTCAGATGGCCGCCCGCCGCCAGCGACATCCCCATCAAGGTGTCGCCGGGCTTCAAAAGCGCCATCAGGACGGCGCCGTTGGCTTGGGCGCCGGAATGAGGTTGGACATTGGCAAAATCGCACTTGAACAGCTTTTTCGCCCGCTCGATGGCCAGGGTCTCGGCGGCATCGACGAAATCGCAACCACCGTAATAACGGTGGCCGGGATAACCTTCGGCGTATTTGTTGGTCAACACCGAACCCTGGGCTTCCAGCACCGCCCGCGAAACGATGTTCTCGGAGGCGATCAACTCGATCTGGTTCTGTTGGCGGACCAGTTCGCCGCGGATGAAGCGGTTGATGTCCGGATCGCTCTCGGCTAGGGAATCGCCGTAGAAACGGTCATGGAATTGGGAAGGGTAAACGGCGTTGGAAAAAGTCATTGGGATCGCACCTTATAATAAAGCAGCCGTGGATAAAACACCATTAGTGTGGACATCTAAGAAGACGTCGGTTTGGAGAGCTTGTCAACGCGTTGAACGTGCCGGCCGCCCTCGAAATCGGTTCCCAGGAACACTTTTACGCAGTCGCGCGCCACATCGGCGCCGATCATGCGGCCGCCGAAACAGATGACGTTGGCGTCATTGTGCTGGCGCGACAATCTGGCGCCGAGGGCGTCGTGGATCAAGGCGGCGCGGATTTCCGGATGGCGGTTGGCGGCGATGCTGATGCCGATGCCGCTGCCACAGACCAAAACCCCACGGTGCGCCTTGCCTTCCTTGATGGCGGTGGCGACGGCGTAGCCGAAATCTGGATAATCCACCGACTCCGGACCGTCGGTGCCAAGATCGAGAACCTTGTACCCCATCTTGCCGATATCAAGAACGAGCGTGGATTTGATTACGAAACCGGCGTGGTCGCTGGCGATGGCGATGGTGTTGGAGGGCATGGCGTTATGGCATGGCGAACTGATGATCGACGAAGGCGCCAACCTACCATATGTCGGGTGGCCCTGCCAACCCGCCACAAGCTATCGCGTCAACTTTTTATCGCCGCCGCTCTTAGGACAGCCCTGGAAACGAAACGGACAAGCCAATCGACGAACACCCAAAGAAATGCGGCCGGGGACGGAGAAGATTGCTATAGCGAAAAAGTTACAAAAACAAGTTTCGCCGATTTGTTGATTTATTGATTTATTTTTACCTAATCTATATTCATGTTCTCTCGTTTTGGATTGACAAAAAAATCGTTCATGTTCAAATTAGAGCCGTGGAATTCAGAAAAGGCCGCAGGGGTCAGTGATGAGCGAGAATCCCGCCGATCTCGTTTCCGGCGACGCCATTTTGCGCATGACCGCCGATATCGTCGCCGCTTATATCAATAACAACGCCATCACCTCGGAGCGGGTCCCCGAAGCCATTAACGCCGTCTTCGCGTCGTTGAGCGATTTGCGCGAAATGACCTGCGAAGGTCCGGCCAAGCCGCAAAAACCGGCGGTTCCCATCCACCGGTCGGTGACCCCGGATCACATCATCTGCCTCGAAGATGGCAAGAAAATGAAATTGCTCAAACGCCATCTTCGCACCGTCTTTGGTTTGTCGCCGGAGGAATACCGGGCGAAATGGAACCTGCCGGTGGATTATCCCATGGTCGCCGCCAACTATGCCAAGCGGCGCGCCGCATTCGCCAAAAAGTTCGGCTTGGGCCTGAAAACCGGCCGCCAAAGAAAAAGCGGACGGCGGCGGAAACCATCAAAATGACCTGCGCTCTCCCGCCGGCATGACGTAAAGTCGAGGCGTGGTTTGTTTTGAACGCTTTTCGCCGCCGGCTTCCGGCAAATGAGGGGGAGCGGGCTGGAACCGATTCCTTAGAGTGCGATCGTTTCAAATTGAATCAATTTGAAACGTGAATCGCCCTCTAGTCCATACGCTTGGCGGTGTATTTGCAGTCGGCTCGGTCCTTGCGGCCAGCCGCTGCGGCGCTAGGATCG
>JAUXMA010000166.1 GCA_030623425.1 Rhodospirillaceae bacterium | reverse complement strand
GACGATCCTCCGCGATGCCGGCGACGCCAGCGCGCTTTACGTGCTCATGCCCATGCGTGTGTGAGGAGTGGTTGCGATCGGTTTCCAAGGCTTAGCCAGGCTGGACAACCCCAGCGAAGCCCCCACGCCCATAGTCGGCGGTGCCTCTCGCCTGTCGGTGGCGCGCCTGCAACTCACCGACTTTCGCTCATTCGAGCGTCTGCGTCTGGAATTGGATCCGCGTCCGGTGGTGCTGTCGGGCCCCAACGGCGCCGGCAAGACGAACATTTTGGAGGCGCTTTCCTTCCTCGTTCCCGGTCGCGGGCTGAGAAGGGCGCGCTTGATCGAAGTGGCCCGCCGCCGGCCGGCGCATGACGGAAATGGTGGCGACGCGCCGGCGTCATGCTGGACGGTGGCGGCAAGGCTGATGACGTCCTCGGGCATGGTGGAAATCGGCACCGGCCGTCAAGCG
Organism: Rhodospirillaceae bacterium; assembly: GCA_030623425.1. Classification (GTDB taxonomy): domain Bacteria; phylum Pseudomonadota; class Alphaproteobacteria; order Rhodospirillales; family 2-02-FULL-58-16. The sequence continues at coordinate 4,268 of JAUXMA010000166.1, read as the reverse complement.
CCGTCGCCGGCGGACAAAGGCGAAAGGCGGGTGGTCCGCATCGACGGCCGGCCGGTAAAAAGCCACGCGGCGCTCGCCGAAATCCTCGGCGCCCATTGGCTGACGCCGCTGATGGACGGGCTGTTCGTGGATGGCGCCTCGGCCAGACGGCGCTTCATCGACCGTCTGGCCGTCGGCTTCGACCCCGCTCACGGCGAGCGTCTCGGCGCCTACAAACTGGCCTTAAGGGAAAGGTCGCTGCTGCTGCGCCAGGGCTGGCGAGGATCGGACCCGGACTGGCTGGCGGCACTGGAACACCGGATGGCGGCGAACGGGATTGCACTGGCGGCGGCGCGGCGCGAAACGGTGCATCGTCTGGCCGCCGTCCTGGCCTCGGGCAGCGGGCCCTTTGCCGGCGCCAGCCTCGAGATCAGCGGCGAGGTCGAAAGCTGGCTCGACGAGAAGCCGGCGCTGGCGGCGGAGGAGCGCTTTTGCCAAGTCCTGGCGGCGGCGCGGAAAAGGGACGCCGAAACCGGCGGTGCCGGCTCGGGTCCGCACCGCAGCGACGTCAAGGTCCGGCAACTGAAGAGCGGCGAACCGGCGGAGCTCTGTTCGACCGGCGAACAGAAAGCCCTTCTGGTCGCCATCGTCCTGGCTGGCGCCAGGATGCTGGCGGCGGAAAGAGGCTCGGCGCCCCTGTTGCTGTTGGACGAAGTGGCGGCGCACTTGGACAAGACACGACGCGAGGCTCTGTTCGATGAAATCCTGGCAATGGACGCCCAGGCTTGGCTGACGGGAACCGATGCCGCCCTGTTCGCGCCCTTGCGGGGAAAGGCGCAATTTTTCGCCGTCGAAGACGCCACGGCGAGGCCCGAGGGATGACGGAACAACGGTAAACGAACGATGCGCGAAGAGATCACCAACGCAACGGCCGGCGGCGGCGTCGAAACTTACGACGCCGAATCCATCCAGATCCTGCGCGGCCTGGAGGCCGTGCGCAAACGCCCGGGCATGTACATCGGCGACACCGACGACGGTTCCGGCCTGCATCGCCTGATTTACGAAGCGGTGGACAATGCCATCGACGAGGCTTTGGCCGGTTTTTGCGATCGCGTCGGGGTCGTCCTCAACGCCGACGGTTCGGTCACGGTTTCCGATAACGGCCGCGGAATTCCCGTCGACATTCACGCCGAGGAAAAGGTGTCGGCGGCGGAAGTGATCATGACCCATCTTCACGCCGGCGGTAAATTCGACCAGAGCTCCTATAAGATTTCGGGCGGTTTGCATGGGGTCGGCGTGTCCGTCGTCAACGCCTTGTCGGAATGGATGGAACTGAATATCTGGCGCGACGGCAAGGAACACTTCATCCGTTTCAAGAACGGCGAGGCCGAGGCGCCGCTCCGCGTCAATGGCGACGCGCCGGTCGTTGACGGCGCCCCCGTAACGGGAACGGAACTCACCTTCCTGCCTTCGTCCAAGACCTTCGCCATGACCGAATTCGATTTTGCCACCCTGGAGCACCGGCTCAGGGAACTGGCCTTCCTCAATTCGGGCGTTGCGTTGAAGCTCACCGACGCCCGCCACGTCAATGAAAAATCCGTGGAAATGCACTATGAAGGCGGCCTCAAGGCCTTTGTCGGCTATATGGACCGGTCGAAAAACGTCCTCAATGAAGAGCCGATCGTCGTTCTCGGCGAGCGCGACGGCATCATCATCGAGCTGGCCATGCAATGGAACGACAGCTATCACGAAACGACACTCTGTTTTACCAACAACATTCCGCAACGGGACGGCGGCTCTCATCTGGCGGGGTTTCGCGGGGCTCTGACTCGGACCATCAACGCCTACGCCAACGCAAGCGGCATCGCCAAGAAGGAAAAAGTCAACATCACCGGGGACGATTCCCGCGAGGGTCTGACCTGCGTGCTGTCGGTCAAGGCGCCGGATCCCAAATTTTCCTCGCAGACCAAGGACAAGCTGGTGTCTTCCGAGATCAGGCCCGTCGTCGAGGGAATCGTCGGCGAGCAACTCGCTCAATGGTTCGAGGAGCACCCGGCGGAAGCCAAAAAAGTGATCGGCAAGATCATCGAGGCCGCCGCCGCCCGCGAAGCCGCCCGCAAGGCGCGCGAACTGACCCGCCGCAAGGGGGTGCTGGACATCACCTCGCTGCCCGGCAAGCTCGCCGATTGCCAGGACAAGGATCCCTCTTTAAGCGAGATTTTCATCGTCGAGGGCGATTCCGCCGGCGGTTCGGCGAAGCAGGGGCGCCACCGCGCCAACCAGGCAATCTTGCCGCTCAGGGGCAAGATCCTCAATGTCGAACGGGCGCGCTTCGACAAGATGCTGAGTTCCGCCGAGATCGGCACCCTGATCGCCGCCCTGGGCGCCGGCATCGGCAGCGAGGACTTCGACATCGACAAGTGCCGCTACCATAAAATCATCATCATGACCGACGCCGACGTCGACGGCAGCCACATCCGCACCCTGCTTTTGACCTTCTTTTACCGGCAAATGCCGGCGATCATCGAACGCGGCTATCTCTACATCGCCCAGCCGCCGCTTTATCGGACCAAAAAGGGCAATTCCGAGGTTTATCTCAAGGACGACGCCGCCCTGGAGGATCATCTGTTCAACGCCGCCATCGACGAAGGTCTCCTCTTTACCGGTTTCGACGGCGTCCAGGTGGCCGGCGCCGACTTGCGGTCCTTGGTCGAGGAGGCCCGCGCCGTCAAGGTCCTGCTCGGCGGTTTGGCCGAACACGTTCCCTTGCGGGTAGTCGAGCAGGCGGCCATTTCGGGCGCCTTGAACCCGCTGATTCTGTCGGACGGGGCGCGCGCCGCCAGCGCCGCCGAATATATCGCCAAGCGTCTGGACGCGCTGGAAATCGAGACCGAGCGAGGCTGGACCGGCACCCCGCTGGACGACGGCGGACTGATGTTCTCGCGGACCTTGCGGGGCGTTGCCGAACGCCACCTCATCGACGGCGCCCTGATCCGAAGCACCGAAGCCCGGCGGCTGGACGAAAAGGCGGCCACCTTGCAGAAAATCTACCAACGCCACGGCAAACTCGTCGCCAAGGACCAGGAGCAGGTCATCACCGGCCCCGTTTCCCTGGTCGACAGGGTCATGGACGTGGGGCGCAAGGGCGTCAGCATCCAACGTTACAAGGGCCTGGGAGAGATGAACCCGAGTCAGCTTTGGGAGACGACGCTGGACCCCAACGCGCGCATGCTCCTGCAGGTCAGGGTCAACCACGCCGACGACGCCGAGGAAGTGTTCTCGACGCTGATGGGCGACATGGTCGAGCCGCGCCGCGATTTCATCCAGAAGAACGCCCTGAGGGTGGCGAATTTGGACGTCTGAATAGGACCGGCGGCGATCCGCTCCATCCTTAGTGGCCGGCGGCGATCCTTTTTCGCCTCGCGATCTCCGGCTGTTCGGAGGCGAGAAAGGCGGCGGTCAGTCCGGCCATTTCGCGGTAGAACGAAAGTTCCGCCTCATCCTTGACCTTGGCGCAAAAAACGGCGGCCCATCCGGCCACATGCTTGCCGATGAATTCCTTTTCGTATCGCAGGCAGTTCAAGGCCTTGGCGAAATCTTCCCGCCGCCAGGCCCGGGCCTCCCGGGCGGCGATTTCGGCCATGAACTCCAAGGCGACGCTGATGTGGTCCGGCAGGCCGTGAAATTCGGCTTTGTATTCAAAACCGGCGGCCTCGATGAAACGCTTGACCTCAATGGTTGGCGGTCCCCACAAGCTCCCACCGTCCGGGCCTTGGTGAACGGAGGCATGCGGAGAGATGTGCTTGCCGGGCCCCAGGAACAGCCTGGCGTACTCGACGGCCAGTTCCTCCAGCAAGGCTTCCTCGGGACGATGCATGAAATCGCCGTCCAACTCGACCGCCGCCGCCACAAGGGATTGTTGGAATGGCGCCTCCTTGATCCGGCGCAGGAACTCCGCCGACACCTCCTCGCCAAAAACCCTGGCCAGGAAGCGGTAGAGATGACTGCGCTCTACCGCCGTCCTGGCCAGCGTCCCAGGGGTTTCGGCGATGTTATCGCCGCCCGCTTGGGTCATGGCGTTTTAGAGCCTATCCGAATAACTGGAGGCGGTTGTGACGTCTTTCCTTGCCCCGTGGCTAGGAGGATGATGCGCCGTGATGTTTGCGCATCACAAGCAGCATCCGCCGCCGACCACGGGTCAAGGAAAGACGCCCGAAGGGTGGACCAAATCAGGCCTCCGCGGCGTTGCCGCTTCTTGCCGATGCGCCGGCATCGCCGGCGAAGCGGCG
>JAUXMA010000335.1 GCA_030623425.1 Rhodospirillaceae bacterium | reverse complement strand
CGCCGGCGCCCCTTTCGGGGACTTACGCGGCGCCACTGGCGCCACGGTTCCCCTCAAGCCTACCGAGGGGACGGGAAAAGCGATCGTAGGGGTGCAATTTAGATGATACAGGCCACTAGCCGATGATCTGGCCCTGCTTGACCCGCCGGCCCTTGGCCATGCCCCTGGCGAAGCGCCGCATGTGGGCGTAAGCGGTGGCATAAAGGCGGTTATGGCGGAGGCGGATATAGTTACCCATAGTTCAGCAGGAAAACCCATGTTGAGCCTGTTCCAAAAGGCCCGAGTCGAGAATGTGACGCTCGAAGATTTGCAAGAGCTTTGCGAGCAGGGCGCCGAAGAGGGACACACAGAAGCGGCGATATCCTATCGACTATGTTGACGAGAAAGCCACTACGAGGGTTGTGGCGTTGCTTTTTCTTGGTCTTGGTGGCGCGCAGGAGTACAATTTTATGCATATACTTCGACCCACCAAGGACGGCGCGGAACGACCGCGATAGATCATGGAGGGTTGCTCTTTCCATGGTTTAAGCCCCGTTCCCAACCGCCCAGCGCAAGGAAGGAGAGGCATCATGGGAATGGCAAAAGCACTGAGGAAACTTCTTGACGATGCCGAGATCGCCTACGAGGTCATTGACCATAGTTTCCAGGTGACCAGCAAGGACATCGCCAACAGCGCCCACATCGCCTCCGACAGACTGGCCAAGTCGGTGCTGCTGCATGACGAAAAAGGCTACGTGATCGCCGTTCTGGCCGGCAGCCACATGATCGACCTTGTCAAGCTGAAGGAACTTACTGGCCGCGACCTGACGATGGCCAGTGAAGACGAAATCGGAGTCATCTTCCGCGACTGCGACCTCGGGGCGATACCGCCCGTCGGCGCAGCCTATGGCTTGGAAGTGGTTATGGGGAAAGACCTTGACGGCATGCCCGATGTCTATTTCGAGGCAGGCGACCACCGGTTGCTGGTCCGCGTGGCGGGCACCGATTTCGGGAAACTGATGGAGGGGGCGCAACGCGGTGAATTTCACCAGTCTTCCTCAATGCCCAGTACGCCCTGAAACCGGGTCTTTGGCTGAGAACGGAAAACTATTGCATGGGCTTCTTGGGGGCTTCTCGGGGCTTCTCGGGGTTTCTTGAACCGCGACAGACGGCGCGGGGACCCGCGCGGGGGTTCCGTTGTTTATGCCCAATTAATTATCGTCTGAATAGGGTCAAAACCAGTCCTAATCCCCCGCCTCCAACGTAGTCGGCTTATCCGCTTATAGCGGTCGTAAAACTGTGCCCGTCGGAACGGGGAAAATTAGCCATAGACGGACCTTTTGCCGCCGCCGCAATCCTGCTAAGCATGCATCCATGACCACCTTCGATGCCATCCACGCCGCTTCCGCCGTCGCCAACGCTCTGCACGTGCTGGCCGCTGTGGTGTGGGTCGGCGGCATGTTCTTCGCCTACGTGGTTCTCAGACCTGCCATCGGCGACATCGAGCCGGCGGGTGAGCGTCCGAAGCTCTGGGCCCGCGTCTTCCCCCGCTTCTTCGCCTGGGTGTGGGCGGCCGTCATCGTGCTGCCGATCACCGGCTATTGGCGCATGTTCATGGATTTCGGCGGCTTCGCCGGGTCCGGCTTACACGTGCACGCCATGCAGGTCCTCGGATGGGTGATGATCGGGCTGTTCGTCTATCTCTTCGCCGTCACCCACCGGCGCTTCCAGGGCAAGGTCACGGCCGGCGACCTCGCGGCTGCGGGCAACCAGCTTGCGCAAATCCGCCTCATCGTCGGAACCAACCTGGCTCTTGGCCTCATCGTCTCTGCCGTCGCCGCCTTCGGGCAGGTAGGGTTATGATGCGCGAACGCAAACCACTTCTTTTCCGTACACCCACTTTCGAATCCCGCAATCCAATGAACGTCCACTTCGGGTCCCCGGGGCAGGCGGAGATCCGCTCCCCCGCCCCGGGGCTTGTTGTCGGCGCCGACGGCGATCAGTCCACCATAAAGACGCGTGTCTTGGACAGCAGGTCTCGGGCCTTGTTGAGGGCTTGGGTTTCGGCCTCCTCCCGGGTGATGCCGTCGCCGCGGGCCAGCAGGGCGCCGGGGCTGACGTTATCGACCGCGCAGCGGTAGCGCTTGCCCAGCTTATAAGACACGACTTCCACCTTCCAGCCGGCGAGCTCGTCCCGCCGTCGCGCGTAGTTGTGCGGATGCATGGTTCTCATTTTGCTATTCCTCCTTGAAACTTATTCGGCTACGACCGTCCCGTCCTGGAAAATCGAAACCAACGCGCAAGCGATCCGACTTGCCGTTCGGTTTGTCCTGGCGCGCCCCGCGTTCGCCCGGGCATGGTCAAGGCCGCCCTCGACGGGTGGTAACAGGCTCCCCGGGGCAGGCGGATGATCCGCTCCCCCGCCCCGGGGCTTGTTGTCGGCGCCGACGGCGAT
>JAUXMA010000355.1 GCA_030623425.1 Rhodospirillaceae bacterium | reverse complement strand
TGATCTCGCCGGGCAGTGTCCCCGCCGCCGCGGTGACGGTGCCGCCGACGGCGGCGTTGATGGCGGCGATCATGTTGGTGCGGATCGTCTCCAGGGTCTCGCCGCCGGCCAGGGTGACGTCGATATCCTCGCCGTTGATCGTGACTCGGTATTCGTCACCCACATCGGCGTCGCCGACGGTTATATGTACTGTGGCGGTCTCCGCGGTGGATAGGCCGGCCGGGGTCAGAATGGAGCGCAACGTCGTGACCGCGCTCTGGTCGCCGGAGCTGTCGAGAAGCGCAATCGTGGTGTCGTCGGCGCCCGAGTAAGTCATGGTCTGGGCCGAGGAATCGATGAAAATGCGTGTTCCCGTCATCGACTGCATGCCGGGGAAAGGGCCGCCGCGGTTATGAACCTGGTTGAAGACGTCGCGCAATTCGGCGGCCATTTCGTCGAGTTGGCTTTGCAGGTCGGTGAGGATGTTGTCGCGAAGGTCGACCAGGCCCTTGATCTGGCCGCCTCTGACTTCGTTGGTGATGTCGTTGGTGGAAATCACCGTGCCGACGAAGAGGCCGGCAAGGGCGCCCTCGGCGTGGGTGGTGGTGGCGGCGACGGTGGCGGCCGCCGAATGGGTCACGGTCACCGGCACGTTGTCGACCAGGGTCCGCCCGCCGGAGGTGAAAACCACAACATCGCCGTCGGAACGGGAGAAATGGACGATATCTATCAGCTCGGACAGTCTGTTGAGGCTCTGGTCGCGCTGGTCCCTTAAGTCGGTAACATCGCGGCCGACCGTTTCGTTGGAGATGATTTTGTCGTTAAGCTCGGAGATTCTGCTGGTCAGGCTGTTGATCTCGGTGACGGCCTTGCCAATGGACTGATCCGCCTGAAGGCGCAATTCCTGAATGGTGGTGCTCATGGCCTGGAGTTTGACCGTCATTTCATTGGCCCGGCGCACCAGCTCGCTCTGTTCCAGGGTCTTGCCGGGGGCGTCGGCGAGGGATTCGATGGCGGCCATGAACTGGCCGACGATATGGGCCAGCGACGTATTGTCGCCCGGGGCACCGAATAATTCCTGCAGGCGAGCATAGTAGTTTTCCTGGACGTCGAGAGCATTCAAGGCGCTTTTTTCGATGCGCAGGCTCTTCAGCAGGTTTTCGTCGATCCTGCGGGTGATATCGGCGATTTGGACGCCGGCGCCGGCGCCAACGACGACGCGTTGCTCCATGTTGATGATTTTGCGGGAATAACCGGCCGAGTTGACGTTGGCGATGTTGTTGGCGGTTGCGTTCAACGCCGCTTGGTTGGTCAGAAGGCCGCTTTGGGCGATGCGGAGGGCTAAGGTCAGGTCACCGGCCATGGTGATATATCTCCTCGACGGGGGTTTACAACGACCGGTTCACGGAAATGGACGTGGTCTGGGACGCGGCGGCGTTGCCGCCGGCCTCGACGGAGCCATCCGCCGAATAGGTTCCCGGGCCGGGCTGGCTCGACTTGACCGCCTCGGCGATGGCCTCGACGACCCGCCGGTTGGCCTCGATGGCGTTTTTCAGCAGTTTCGCGTTGTCTTCCATCAAGCCGTTCACTTTCTCTCCCAGGTTACGCAGCCTTTCGTGCAAATCGGCGTTCACTTGCGTCATGGCTTGGGGTTTTTCGCTGATTTCAGAAAGCCCGCGGACCCTGGATTCGTAGACCCGGCTCAAGGTGCTTTTTTCTTCCAAAAGGGCGGCGACGTCCGGCGGCCGGTGCTCGCGAAGAGCCCGGTTTTCCCGTGTCAGCAGATCGGCCAGGCGTCCGGTTATGACGATCAGGTCTTTAACGCGGTTCGATGCGTTGTTCGTTGCATTGTTCTTTGCGTTCATGATTCAATATCCCTCCTGCATTTTGAGTATCTCGCGTAACACGGCCTCGGCAATGCCGATGCCGCCGGCGCGGGCGAATGCCTTGCCGTATTCGTCCACCTGCATCGACCGCCAGATGTCCTCGCCAGGACCGCCACCGAAGGGCTCTTCGGCGTTGATGTTGGCGAACATGGGCTGCAAGGCTTGGCTCAAGAAAAAAGCCTCGAATTCCTCGGCAACGCGGCGGGCCTGCCGATAATTGACGGTAGGGGTGACGCGGGGTATCGCCTTGCCGCTGGCAAGGGCGGTTTCCGCCTGCATGGAAAGGATGCCGTCGGCCATCACATCACCTGGATTTGCGCCTGCATGGCGCCGGCGGCCTTGATCGC
>JAUXMA010000124.1 GCA_030623425.1 Rhodospirillaceae bacterium | reverse complement strand
CGGTCTTGGAATAGCCAAAGCCGGGGTCGAAAAAGCCCGCGTAGTGGACGCGGAATTCGCCGACCAGGGTGTCATAGGCGACCATCTCGGCGGCGTGATCGGGCGGCACCGTCACCGCTTCCCGCGACGCCAGAATATAGAAATCGCCGGGATTGAGGATGATGCCGCCGGTTCTCGCCGCACGCACCGGCTCCCAGAATTCCATCGGATCATAATGGCCGATCTTGTCGAGGTCGATGAGCCCGGTATGTACTTTTGCCTTGTAGCCGACCAGATCGGAATCGCCGCCGCGCAAGTCAACGGTGATGGCCAGCCCCTTCGAGATGTTTTCCTGTCCGGGTTCGACATCGACAAGGCGGACCTCCTCGTGCAACCGCCGCATCGCCGTGTCACTGGCGGCGGGGTTGCCGCGCCGCAAGCGCAACTGGTTCAGCCGCATGCCTTCACGGACAACGATGCTGAACGCGCGCGGTGAAACCTCGGCGTAAAGGGGGCCCTCGTAAGGACTTTTGACCAGATCGAAGGAAACGGCCTGGTCGGTGATCAGGCGGGTGAAAACGTCCAGCCTGCCGGTCGAGCTTTTCGGATTGGCGATGGCCGAGGTGGGCTTGCGCAGCTTCAGGCTTTCCATCAGGGGAACGATGTAAACACAGCCCTTTTCCAGGACGGCGCCATTGCTGATATCCACTTCATGCATGCCGAGGGCAGCGATTTTGTCGCTCACTTTCGATGCCGCGCCGGGAAGAAAACTGGCCCTGACCCGGTAGGCGACGGCGCCTAGCCGAAGATCGATGCTGGCCGGCTGAATCTGCTCTTCCGATATCTCTTGCGCCGCCACGATCTCATGGTTGCGGATGAGCTTGCGGATTTCCTGCGACGGCAGGATGCCGGTCTTGTGCAGCGGCTTGGCAGTCGCCTCTTCTTCGGCCATATCCGGGAAGAGTAACTTTACGAGCTCAGCCATGGTTGCAAAACCTCCCACGGGCCGCCGCCGCCAAGCGCCGGCGCGAACGGGGGCGGATCCTTTGAATAACAAAAACGGCAAAGGTATTCAATGACTTAGGCCCTTCGATTTGCTCCCCATGCCGTCCCCAGGTTTGTCCACATGCAGCCGGCCCGGAAAGCCCCTCTTATTGCCAGGATTGCTCCTTTTCCCCGGGATTCACAAGCTCGAATCCCGCCAACAGTATGCCGGGGGCGGCGCGAAGCCGGCAAAAACGAGGGCAATATTCCCCGCCGGCCGGTCTCGGCATGGTGTATGCTGGCGACGTTCGGAAAGGCACCGAGGAAGGCTTGGACATGAAGGCGGCGGCTGCGAAACAAGCAATCACGGTTGCCGAGCTGAGAGCGCGAAAAGGCGATGTCCCGATCGTCTGCCTGACCGCCTACACCTCGTTGACGGCGAAACTGCTGGACGAGCATGTGGACCTTCTCCTGGTCGGCGATTCCGTGGGCATGGTGCTCTATGGCCTGGACACCACCATAGGCGTGACGCTGGAGATGATGATCGCCCACGGTTCAGCCGTGACGCGGGGCGCCGAAAGGGCTTTGGTGATCGTCGACATGCCCTTCGGCAGCTTTCAGGAATCACCCCAGGCGGCCTTCCGGTCGTGTTCCCGGGTGATGATGGAGACGGGCTGCGCCGGGATCAAGCTGGAAGGCGGCGCCGACATGGCGGAGACCATCCGTTTCCTGACCCGGCGCGGCATTCCGGTCATGGGCCATGTCGGGCTCATGCCGCAATCGGTCCACATCGCCGGCGGCTACCGTTGCCACGGCAAGGACGCCGAGGAGGCCGGGCGCATCCTCGCCGACGCCAAGGCGGTGGCCGAGGCCGGCGCTTTCGCCATCGTCATCGAGGGCACCGTCGAGCCCTTGGCCCGCAAGATCACCAAGGCCGTGCCCGTGCCGACCATCGGCATCGGCGCGTCGCCCGCCTGCGACGGACAAATTTTGGTCACCGAGGACATCATCGGGCTGTCCTCCGAATTCACTCCCAGGTTCGTCAAACGCTACGCCGAACTGGGCCGGCAAATCTCCGCGGCGGCCAAGGCCTACGGCGGCGACGTGCGGGCCGGCCGCTTTCCCGGACCGGAACACTGTTTCGGGGTGAAGAAGAAAAAGGAAAAAGGCAAAGGATAGTCATGGCGCCGCGCCCGCCAAAGATCGTGCGCCGCGTCGCCGACCTCCGCGCCCACGTCGCGGCCTGGCGAGCCGGCGGCGAAAGCGTCGGACTGGTGCCGACCATGGGGGCTTTGCACGACGGGCACCTCAGTTTGGTTCGCCGTTCCCTGGCCAAGACGGGGCGCACCGTCGTCAGCCTTTTCGTCAACCCCAAACAGTTCGGGCCGGGCGAGGACTTCGACGTCTATCCCCGCGACGAGGCCGCCGACGCCGGCAAACTGGCGGCGCTCGGCGCGCATCTGTTGTTCGCCCCGAAGACGGAGGAAATTTATCCCGATGGGTTCATGGCCAAGGTCTCGGTGCCGGGCTTGGGCGACGTCCTGGAAGGGCGATCCCGCCCTGGATTTTTCGACGGCGTGGCGACGGTGGTCACCAAGCTCTTGCTGCAGGCCGGCGCCGACAGGGCTTTTTTCGGCGAAAAGGACTACCAACAGCTGCTGATCATCAAACGCCTGGTCGGGGATCTCGACATCCCGGTCGAAATCGAGGCCGCGCCGACGGTGCGCGAGGCCGACGGACTGGCGCTCTCTTCGCGCAACGCCTATCTGACCAAAGACCAGCGCGCCCGCGCGCCGGCGCTTTATGCGACCTTATCGGCGGTGGCCGAACGCGCCGCCAAGGAGACGGATATCGCCGATCTGGAAAATTGGGCCGGGAAAGAGCTCTTGGACGCCGGTTTCGCCAGGGTCGATTACATCGCCTTTCGCGACGCCGAAACGCTGGCGCCATGGGACGGCAAACCGCGCCCCGGGCGGGTGCTCGCCGCCGCCTGGCTGGGCCAAACCCGGCTCATCGACAACGTCGCGGTCTGATGCCAACGGCTTTCACCGCCCCCGGTAGGTGATCCGGTAGATCGCCCCCAGGCGGTCGTCGGAAACCAGCAGCGAGCCGTCGGCAAGCTCCTTGACGTCGACCGGCCGGCCCCAGGCCTTGCCCTTGACCAGCCAGCCCTCGGCGAAGCGTTCGGAGGACAAGGCGCGGCCTTGCCGGTCGAATTTCACCCGCACCACCCGGTAGCCGTCGGGAATGGTCCGGTTCCAGGAGCCGTGCTGGGCGACGAAGGCGTCGTTCCGGTAAGCCTCGGGAAACATGGCGCCGCCGTAAAAATGAATGCCCAAGGCGGCGACATGGGCGGCGAAGCGGATTTCGGGCATGGTCGTCGGGCGCGGCGGTTTCCGGTCCTCGAAGGCGCCGGTGCGGGCGTCGCCGCCTCCATAAAAGGGAAATCCGAAATCGAATCCCGGCCCTGGCGCGCGGTTGAGTTCGTCCGGCGGCACGTCGTCGCCCATATTATCGGCGCCGTTATCGGTGAAATGAAGCTCGCCGGTGGCGGGATGGAAGTCCATGCCGACCGAGTTGCGGACGCCGCCGGCATAGATCTGCATCCCGCCGCCGGCCGGGTCGAGGCGGATGATGGTGCCCTCCAAACCCGCGACCTCGCAGATGTTGCAGGGCGAGCCGACCGCCACGTAAAGCTTGCCGTCGGCTCCGAAAGCGGCATAGCGCCAGCCATGCCAAGGATTGTCGGGCAACCCGTCGAAAAGGACTTGCGGAGGGGCCCGGGCCAGCGTTCGCAGGTCGGCGGCCGGGAAGCGGACGACGCGGTGCCGCTCGGCGACGTAGAGGTATCCGTCCCGCCAGGCGATGCCGTTGGGGACATGCAGGCCGGCCTTCACCTTGACCACCTTGTCGGCGCGCCGGTCGCCGTCGGCATCGACGACGGCATAAATGGAATCGGCGCGGGTGCCGACGAAAACCACCCCCAGCTCCGCCGCCACCGCCATCGATCTGGCGCCGGGGACGCGCGCGTATATGCCGATCTTGAAACCCGGCGGCAGGGAGATGCCGTCAAGCCGGGGGGCGGCGGCGGCGCCGGCCGGAAGTGCCAGGCCGAGGCAAACCGCCAGCAGGATCAATATCCCCGGCCGGAGGCGGACGGCCACGGCTGTGTTGGCGTCGGTCATGGCGGAAGATTATGGAGCGCTCGCCCGGGCGGGCGCAAGAGGCGGCGCCTCCGGGACAACGAAAGCCGAGCCGGAAAAGGCCACTAGCGCAGGTAAAGATGGACTTCGTTGGTTTTGGCGCCGCCGCTGGTTTTACCGGATACGGCGACCCGTGTCGGCGGCAGCCCCATTTCGACCAGCGAACGCAGCACGTCCTCGGCGTGACGCCGGGACTTGGTGGAATTCAACGCCACCCTCGCCGGGCCGCCGCCGCTGGGAGCGACCGCGACCAAATCGAAGATGGCGCCGGGCCGGCGTTCCAGAACCCGGCTGACGGCGGCATAAAGGGCTTGTTGATAGGGGACGTTGGCGCGATCGAAACGAATCACCACCAGGGCACGCCGGCCGCTGGTGTCGGTCGGCCGCGCCGCCGCCTCCGGACCGCCGGCGGCGGCCGCCACATAGGTGATCAGGCTGGCGCCGAAAATTTCGCCGCCCTTGACGCCGGCGGCAAGCACGTTGAGGTTGCGGCGCTCGGAAGCCACGTAGTTGGTCTGGCGGCGGACGTCGTCGGAGATTTCCTTGAGCAGGCGCTCGATGAGGACGACGGTGCGGTTGACTTCGTCCTCGAGGATGGCCAGTTGCCTATGGTCATCGTCGATGGCGCCGGAAACGCCGAAGGCGGCGCGGGTCGATTCCGAAAGGAACGCCGACATGGTGGAATCCCCCGTCACCGCGGTGGCCAGCTTGTTCATCTCGCCGATATCGGCGCTGATGCGGTCGAGATCGGCCTGGGCGCTATTGTACTGCCGCACCAGGATCGGGTTGCCGGGCGTGGTGCCCACCTGCAGGCGCGCATTCACCGCCGCGATGGTGCCGTGATAGCGTTGCGAATCCTGGACCATCCTGGCGCGCAGCTGCTGGAGTCCTGAATTGTGCTGGGAAATGGCGCCCTGCAATCTCTTCAACTCTTCGCGCAGTTCTTCCACTTTCTTGCCAACGAAGGTCCCCGTCGAGGCGCCGGGGGTGACGCCTGACGGTTGGAAGTCGGTTTGGCCAAGCTGCGGTGGCGGGATAGCGCCAGGGGCGGCGGCGACGGAGGGAGCCGCCGGTCGTGACAGCGGTTGAGGCTGGACTGGCCGCGCTTGTGGCGGGGCAGGCGATCGTGAAACCCTTGGCAGCGGCGGGGCGCCTGCCGGTTCCTCGCCGGTCAGTGAAGGCCACATGGTATCGCAGGCGGGGAGCAGAATAAGCGCCCCCGACAAAACAAACCAATACCTATGAAAAATCATTTCGCGTTTTAGCCCTTAACTTCACATTGAGTCATCATTTCAAAAAACTGCATAACCAAAACCGTGAAAATTATTTCTACGTGAAAACTATTTCCAAAGAGTAAAAATAATTTCCACCTCGATTCGACCAACCGAGATACTACTCGTCAAGATACTACTCAAAGGTTAATGGCACGACAAGTTCCGATTTTCCATGCCTGAAGGGAGCCGCTGTCGCGGTCCCGCCAGCCGCCGCCGTTCGCCGCTTGAGCTCACCGCGGCGGCGGGCATGTTTTGGTCCCCCCCGCCGTAAGCGCGGCCCGGTCATCGGCATGGCCCGGTCGTTTGGATTGTCCCTCTAGTGGCGTGTCTTAACGGGTCTTAGAGCCTATCCGAATAACTGGAGGCGTTTGTGATGAGACCAAACCAGGCCTCCCGGGCGTTG
>JAUXMA010000179.1 GCA_030623425.1 Rhodospirillaceae bacterium | reverse complement strand
GGGAAAACAACCGCGCCGCGGCCTCGCCGTGGCCCGCATGGGGGCCCATATCACCTATCTGTCCGAACAAGCGTTGCACCGTAAGTTCGGCCGCCGCCTGCAGGATCGGGAGGCGGTCACTTACGGGTTCGACGCCGATTTCCAGGTTGAAAGCTATCTGCGCCATCAAGGCATCTCCTTCGTCGACCGCTTCGACGCCAATTCCTTCCTCTATATCACGCGGGCGATGGATTACTTCGATCTCGAGGCGGAATATGGAGGGGTTCTGGCCAGCGCCTTCCAGGACACCAAGACCCGCTTTTGCATCTTTTCGTTCACCAGCGACTGGCTGTTTTCGACAGAGGAAAACCGATTGATCGTGAAGGCCCTGAACGCCGCCGCCGCCAACGTCAGTTTCGCCGAGATCGAAACCGACAGCGGCCATGACTCTTTTCTCCAAAACGTGCCGGAATTCCACAGGGTGCTCAACGGATTCATCGCCGGCGCCGCCGAACATCGCGGTCTGCCCCGGTCGGGGCTGGGTTGAAGACGACGCCATGATGGGCGGCGACGGACGCAAGTCCATTCGTGTCGATCTGCAACTCATCGCCGACATGATCGCGCCCAGCTCGCGCGTCCTTGACGTCGGTTGCGGCAACGGCACGCTTCTCGATTACCTGGTTCATTTCAAGCAGGTGGACGGACGCGGCATCGAGCTCGGCACCGAAGGCGTCAATGCCTGTGTCAGCGCCGGACTGTCGGTGATCCAGGGCGACGCCGAGATCGACCTCAAGGACTATCCCGACCAGGCCTTCGACTATGTGGTCTTGAGCCAGACCTTGCAAGCGATGCACGCCCCCCAGGAGGTGTTGCTGAATCTCATGCGCATCGGCCGGCGGGCCATCGTTTCGTTTCCCAATTTCGCTCACTGGCGGCTGCGCCTGTACCTGGGCTTCCGCGGCCGGATGCCGCTCAGCGATACCTTGCCCTATGATTGGTTCGACACCCCCAATATTCATTTATGCTCCATCAAGGACTTCATCGTCCTTTGCGAGGAGCAGGGGATCACCGTCGAACGCAGCATCTCGCTGGACCACAAAGGAACGACGCGCCGCATCGGCCCGTCGGTCTTCACCGCCAATCTCTTTGGCGAACAGGCGGTGTTTCTGCTTAGAGCAAATCCAGGTTGATTGGAATCGCCACAGGCTTCCCATCAATCTGGAGAGTTTGCTCTAACTTAATTGTTGTAGAGCGGATAGGGGCGGGTTTTTGCGGCCCGTCACCCCCGCGTCGGGGCGCCGGAATTCTTCTCCGCCAGCGGAATGTAGGAGCGCCGCCGGCGGGCGGCGGGTTGAGCCTGGGCTTGACCGGCGTAAATCTGTTTGGTGGCCTCGGCCATGATCACCCCGGCGAAGGTGGTGAACCAGCGCTGGCCGATTTCCTCCCAGGCGGCCGCCGAGGACAGGACCATCCGCGAACGCGTCGGCGGGACGAACAGGGCGGCCATCGACTGGAAGGGCGTGAACATGGTGTCGCGCAGCTGGCGCGACAGCTGGGCCGGCGTGTAGGGACGCCCCTGACCGAAAGGGGTGCGCTCGAAACGGGCCCAGATGCCGCGCCGGTTTGGCGCCACCACCAGCAGCCGGCCGCCGCCGGAAAGCAGCCGCCAAATTTCCCGCATCATCGGCCGCACCTGCTCGGCGCATTCCAGGGCATGGACGAGGAGTACCCGGTCAATGGACATGTCCGGAAAGGGCAGTTCGACCTCGTCGGTCAACGTCGTCAGCCCGCCGCCATTCGGCGGCCAGTGCAACACGCCTTGCGGGGCCGGCATCGCCGCCACGACCCGCGCCGCCTCGCCGCGAAAGGAATTGAGAAATGGTGTCGCATAACCCAGGCCAAGTATATTTTGCCCTTTGACGTCCGGCCAGACGTCGCGGATGCGCCGTTCAATCATCCGCTGCGCCACCGATCCCAGGCTGGATGCGTAGAAGTCACGCAGGTCTATGGCGTCGGTCCACATGGCGGAGAAGTGTAGCCTAACGGAGGGATATGGTGATAGTCTCCTCGAAACCCGTTTGGAGGTGCAACGGTCGATTTCACCGCTTCATGACGGACCGCCTCCAGTTATTCGGATGGACTTGAATACCCATGAAGTGAACAGGTGACGGCCATGTCTTCTCTTGAAATTCAGCATGTCCCCGTTCTCTCCGACAACTACGCTTACCTCGCCCACGATCCGGGAACGGGGGCCACGGCCGCCGTCGATCCGGCGGTGGCGGGGCCGGTGCTGGCGGCGCTGGACCGCCTGGGGTGGAAGCTCACCCATATCCTCAACACCCATCATCACGGCGATCATGTTGGCGGCAATATGGAACTCAAACGGGCCGCGGGATGCAAGATCGTCGGCTCCCGCGCCGAGGCTTCGAGCACCCCGGGCGTCGATGTCGAGGTCGGCGAGGGCGACGAGGTCGCCATCGGCGGACAAACGGCCCGGGTGCTCTCGGTCCCCGGCCATACCCGCGGTCATGTCGCTTACTGGTTCGAGGACTCGCGGGCGCTTTTTTGCGGCGACGCCCTGTTCTCGCTCGGTTGCGGCCGGCTGTTCGAGGGGACGGCGGAGCAGATGTGGTCGAGCCTGAACAAGCTTCGCGCCTTGCCCGACGAGACTTTGGTCTATTGCGCCCACGAGTACACCAGCGCCAATGCCGGTTTCGCGCTCACCATCGAGCCCGGCAACGCGGCCCTGAAAGCGCGGGCGGAAAACGCGCGGGCCCTGAGGCGGGCGGGCAAGCCGACGGTGCCCTCGACCATGGCCGAGGAGAAAGCCGCCAACCCTTTCCTGCGCGCCGACCACCCGGACCTGATCAAAGCCGCCGGGTTGGCCGGCAAGGATGTGGTTTCCGTTTTCGCCGAAATTCGCCGGCGCAAGGACAGGTTCTGAGGCCCATGAAACTCCGCTATTCGCCGACTTCGCCTTACGTCCGCAAGGTCATGGTGACGGCCATCGAGGCCGGTCTTGCCGACGACATCGAGCTGATCCCCACCAACGTCTGGAAAGAGAACGGCGACATCGTCCTGCTCAACCCCCTGGGCAAGGTGCCGACGCTGGTCACCGGCGGCGGCGAGGTGCTCTACGATTCGCCGGTCATCTGCGAGTACCTCGACGCTCTCCACGACGGGATCAGGCTGTTCCCGCCGGCCGGCGGCGCCCGCTGGACCGCGCTCAGGCAACAGGCCCTGGCCGACGGCATCCTCGATGCGGCGGTGTTGCGGCTTCTCGAAGGCCGGCGCCCGCCAGGGGAGCGCTCGGCGGCGTGGGCGGAGCGCCAAAAGGGCTGTGTCGAAAGGGGACATGACGCGCTCGAGGCGGAAGCCGACGCCGGTCTCCTGGCGGGCGACGTCACGATCGGCTGGATCTCCGTCGGCTGCGCCCTCGGTTGGCTGGATTTCCGCTTTCCCGATGATCACTGGCGAGCCGGCCGGGAGGTCCTTGCCGACTGGTTCGAGGAATTTTGCAAGCGGCCCTCGATGCGCGAAACGGTGCCCAAGGAGCCGGTTTGAGGGTCGCCGAAGAGGCGCGTATAGCCGCCGTCGGTTCGCCCTTGCCTGTTGCGGATCAAGGCCACGCTAGCCCTCGATGTCGCAACCGAGGAAACGTCTGTTTGTTCGCCGACACGCTTTCAACACGGAGTAGCTGCCCGCCGCGGGATCGATCACGATGTCCCGCCTATTCGTCAGGGCCTCGATCAGGCGGCCCTGTATGCCGACTGGCTTGGCATGCGGACCGTCGTTTGTCACTTTCTCGTCCAAAACGTCGGGAATGTCATGCGAGGCCCAGACGCCCTTGGCGCGGCGCGGTGCCTTCTGCATAACGACTAGATATTCGCTGACGCGGCGGGTCCGGTAGCCCATGCCTATTCGCATCTTGTTCCATACAATCAGGTCTACGATGTCCAGGTTCGTTTTGTCGAGCCAGGGGCCAAGGCCGGTGCAGAGATGGAACTTGTCCGTCCAGAAAAGCACGTGGCCCATCGGCATGAGCACGCGGTCGATTCCGCGCAGGAACTGCTTGATCTCGGGTTCCGGCATTTGCCGTAACTTGGACCTCGCCCGCTGACGCTCGCCCTCGTTGCCGTAGCGCTGATGGTCGAGGACGCCCCGGTACTGCGGATCGAAAAAGCAGAGTGGGAAGCTGTCCGCCTGAAGCTCCCGCAGGAACGACAGACCATCGCTTTTGTTGCGACCATCAAGCTCAAAGCCGTCTGGCACGGAGATGTCGGGCTGGATGACATCCCGTCCGTTACCGAAAACCGATTTGTCGCTCTTGGGTTTAACGGCGGCCCGCGCAACGTCGCCGAAATCGGCCCCGATCGGTTGAATAAGCTCTGGCCCGCGCCCCATGCATCAACGCTC
>JAUXMA010000322.1 GCA_030623425.1 Rhodospirillaceae bacterium | reverse complement strand
TTCTTGACAAACATGGGCAGCGTTCACATGGCCCAGGCCCGCGTTGACGAGGCGATCGGATACTATACCCGCGCCCTGGAAATCGATCCCGAGTACGCCGATGCCCACTTCAACCTTGGCAACGCGCTGAAGGATCAGGGCAAGCTGGACGAAGCGATCGCCTACTACCGGCGCACCTTGGAAATCGATTGCCGGTCCGCCGACGCGCTCTACAACTTAGGCTTGGCTTTGTCCAAACAGGCCGTGCTCGACGAGGCGATCGCCTGCTACCGGCGCGCCTTGGACATCGACCCCCATTTCATGGACGCGTTGAACAACCTTGGCATCGCCTTGAAGAGCCAAGGCAAGCTGGACGAGGCCATCGGCTGCTACCAGCAAGCCCTCCAGACCGACCCGCAATCGGCGGTGGTCGAGACCAACCTGGGCAACGCGTTTTCCTATCTGGGCCGGCGGGACGAAGCGATCGCCTGCTACCGGCGCGCCTTGGAGACCGATCCCGGCTTCGCGGAAGGCCACTTCAACATTGCCAGCGCGCTGAATCAACAAGGAAAGCTGGCCGAGGCGATCGGTCATTGCCGGCGCGCCTTGGACCTCAACCCCGACTACGGAACCGCCGCCGCCTCCCTTCTCCATTTCCTGCAACACGCCTGCGCGTGGGACGATTTCAAGAAACTGGAAGCAAAGGTCGACGCCTGGACCGAGGCGGCGATCGAAGGCGGGGAGAAAAGCGTGGAAAATCCCTACTTCCTGGCGACGCGGTGCACCGACCCGGCAAGGAACTTCAAGGTGTGCAGGTCATGGGGCGCCGATATCGGCAAACGCATGGCAAGCTTGAATTTGCGTTTCGACCTGGAGCGGAACCGCGAGCCGAACACAAAAATCACCCTCGGATACCTGTCGAGCGATTTTCGCAACCATCCCGTCGCCCACCTGGTCGCCGGCCTTTTCGGATGCCATGACAGGAATGCCTTCCACGTGATCGCCTATTCCCACGGGCGCGATGACGGCAGCTCCTACCGGAAAAGAATCGAGCGGGATTGTGACGCCTTCGTCGACATCCGCCAGCTCGATGACGCCCAGGCGGCACAACGCATTTTCGAGGATCGGGTCGACATCCTGGTCGATCTGAACGGTCATACGTCGGGAAACAGGCTGCAAATCCCGGCCCTGCGCCCGGCCCCCCTGCGGATCGCCTATCTGGGTTTCGCCGGCAGCAACGGCACCGATTTCTTCGATTACATCATTACCGATCACACCGTTACGCCGCCGGAACACGCCGAATTCTACAGCGAAACCTTCATCTACATGCCGCATTGCTATTTGGTCCATGACCGGCAGGAGATTTCCTCAAAGGCCATTACAAGGGCGGATGAAGGGCTGCCGGAAGACGCCTTCGTCTTCTGTTCCTTCAACCATGCCCACAAGATCGAGCCCGCGGCATTCGCCGTTTGGATGAACCTGCTCAATGCACTGCCCGACAGCGTCTTGTGGTTGCTGGAAAGCAACCCCTTGGCGATAGCCAATCTGATCGAGGCGGCGGCGGCGAAAGACGTCAACGCCGAGAGACTCGTGTTCGCGGCCAAACGCAAAAAGGACGAGCACCTGGCTCGTCTCGGGCTCGCCGATCTGGCCTTGGATACGCTCATATTCAACGGCGGCGCCACCACCAGCGACGCCCTATGGGCGGGGATTCCCGTCGTCGCCATGTTGGGAGGTCATTCGCCGTCGAGAGAATCGGCCGGCAAGCTCAAGGCGATCGGACTGGCGGAACTGATTGCCAAGAACATCGAGGATTACCAAGCCCTGGCCTTGAGCCTGGCGCGGGATCCCGGCCGCCTAAAGGCGCTGAAAGACAAGCTTGCCAGGAACCGCCTGAGCGAACCCCTGTTCGACACGCCCCGTTTCGTGACAAACATGGAAAAAGCCTACCAACAAATTTGGCGCATCCACCGGCAAGGCAAAGCGCCCCGCCAAATCGAGGTGACCGAGGATTAGAGCGCATCTAAGATTGAATGGAATCATTTAATCTTAGATGCGCTCTGATTGTGGCGAGAGCCGCAATCCGCCGCGACAGCGGGCGTAAGCCTGCGTGGCGTTTGAACGCGGGTTGATCGCATGGGTGCGATCAATCCTGAAATGCTCTAAGGCGCCTTGCCGACGGCGGTTGCGGGGTTTGGCGTTTCGGCTTATGTTGCCCGCCTTCCCGGCCGCCGATGGGGCGTAGCCAAGTGGTAAGGCAACGGGCTTTGGTCCCGTGACCGCAGGTTCGAATCCTGCCGCCCCAGCCACCGATTTTCCTCAGGTCAGCTTTCAGACCTTGACCAGACATATTGAGGCAACCGCATCGAGGGCAGTTTTTAGCCAAAAGCTGACATTCCCGGCTCTTAGATTACACCGCATTTTTACATGGCGATGGCGGCGGGTGCGTCTGGATGACGGAAAATAGGGGCAATTGACCTTGCGGACTCAGGAAAACCGAAAAATCATGTCATCGGTTGGCTGCGGAGAAAATTCTGTTCCCGCGACGATGGTGCGGGGATATGATTTCAACGAACCTGGAGGTTATCTGGGAAATGTCGGATTAAAGCATGCTG
>JAUXMA010000305.1 GCA_030623425.1 Rhodospirillaceae bacterium | reverse complement strand
GCCTTTACGGCGGACTGACAAGCGTATCGGCTCCAGTCCAACATCCACATGACCGAAGAAAAAAACGGCAATGAGAATAAGTGAGGCGTTTCCCGCCCTGCTGGTCTTTCTCATTGCAGCCTATGCCGGGGTGCCCGCGGCGGCCGAGGTTAAGCAGGAAGCAACGGCGGGAAACAAGCTTTTTGACGCCGAGACCTTTCTGCGGGACCAATGGAAACACCTTCCGCTGCGAGGCGAGACGGAATACCGCCTTGCCGTCCTGGATGGGCGGACCGCCATTCGCGCCGTTGGCCGGGACTCCGCCTCCTTGCTTATCCGCCGCGTTGATGCCGATCCAACCCGGTGTCCCGTCCTTGAATGGTCCTGGTCGGCGACGAAGATCCAGCCGGACGCCGATATTCGCGTCAAGAACCGCGAGGATGTGGCGGCGGCGATTTTCCTGCTGTTCGGCGATCCCGGATCGTTGTTCGGCCTGGCGCCGGTGCCGACGCTGCGTTACGTATGGACGAACGCGAAGGTGCCGGTGGAAACCGTCGTCGATAGCCCGTACATGCCGGGAACGGTGCGCAGCGTTGTCGTCGAAAGCGGCGAAGACCGCGCCGGAGCTTGGGTAACGGAGCGGCGCAACGTGGTTGAAGACTTCGAGCGGGCTTTCGGCCACCCGCCCAGGGACCGCATCCAAGCCATCGCCCTGTTCACCGACAATGACCAGACCAGGCAGCCCGTCGAGGCCTATTATGGCTGGGCGCGCATGGTCTGCGCGCCAGCGGAGAATTAGAAACCTCGATCAGGTTCCCCGGTCCGGTTACTCCAGCACCGTCTCCACCAACTTGGCCCAGCAGCTGGCGCCAATCGCCAATATCTCGTCATTGAAGTCGAACGTCGAGGCGTGCAGCGGCGGCGAGCTTTCGCCGGCGCCGATCAGGACGTAGCAGCCGGGGATTCAGGCCTTTACCGCGGACTGACAAGGCCCTGTACTCATAAATGACACCGAAATTAGACGATAGCTTACCGCGCCGATGTCCGTTAAACGCTTGAAAGCAGGCCTCCGGCGAAGCTTCCGTCACTTCCGGGTTTAGCCATAAGCGGACCTTTGGACGGAAGGTCGAAACCCGAAGATAGGCCGTACGGACAACCCTCTTGAGTTTATTCAAATCAGTTAAGGCATCCCAGCGATCAGCGATCAACCTC
This sequence comes from Rhodospirillaceae bacterium, assembly GCA_030623425.1. Lineage (GTDB taxonomy): Bacteria > Pseudomonadota > Alphaproteobacteria > Rhodospirillales > 2-02-FULL-58-16. The sequence continues at coordinate 1,598 of JAUXMA010000305.1, read as the reverse complement.
AAAAGGGTACGGGAATCGGTTCTTTTCCACATACCCTCGCCCCTAGACATCTCACCCGTCGTTTCCAGTCCCGTAATGCCTGGGGCCATTCCTAGCCCTTCATAAGACCCTCTCAGCCTGCCTTAGCTCCCCGGCTCGACGTAATCGACATCATGCTTGAAGAACCACTCGTGGCCTTTCAGCATGTAGCCCCAGTACATTATCGGCAGCCCCGTGGTCTTTACCCACCAGTAGGTCCAACGTTCCTTGCGTGGGTCGAACGGGAAGGTCGGCGTCACCTTGCCGGCGTAAATGAATTCGGCGATCATGCACTTGTCCAATGCCGTCGTCAGCGGGCACGACGCATAACCATCGTAGCCTTCCTCCAGAGTGCCGCCGTCAATGAGATGCAGCAGGTTGCCGACGACAACGGGTGCCTGTTTGCGGATGGCCGCCGCCGTCTTCGAATTCGGCGTCGAACAGGCATCGCCCAGCCCGAACACGTTCTGAAATTTGGTGTGCTGCATGCTGTTCTGATGGACGTCCACATACCCCGCTTTGTTGGCGAGCGAGCTTGTTTTAACGGCCCCGGGCGGCGATTGGGGCGGCGATACATGGAGCATGTCGAAATCAAAAGTGACGGTTTCGCCCTCCTTGTCACCACCGACGACCTTGAAGGTGGCTTTTTTGGCGTCGCCGTCGATGGCAACCAGGTGGTGTTGGAAATGCACGTTGATGCCATACCTGGCGGCGACCTTGACGAGCTCCGCGGCAAAGAAGGGGACGCTGAACATACCCGGCGCATGGGTCAGAAAATGCAGATCGCAATCGCCGAGGATTCCACGCTTCTTTAGATGATCGGCCGTGAGATAGGCGATCTTCTGGGGTGCCCCCGGACACTTGAAAGGAAGTGGCGGCTGCGTGAAAAGCGCCTTGGCGCCAGGTTTAAGGTCCTGGAGGCAACTCCACGTGTATTCGACGTACCTGGTATCGTAATTGCTGCAAACACCGTTCTTGCCCAGCGTATCCTGTGCGCCCTCGATACCGTCCCAGTTCAACTCCACACCCGGACATACGACGAGGTAATCGTATGAAAGAGTATCCCCGGTGGCGAGCTCAACTTTGTTGTTTTCGGGGTCGAAGCCCGTCACTGCGCCCTTGATCCACTCTATTCGAGGCGGGATCATAGTACTTTCCGGGCGGCGGTTTTTGGCCAACGATTGGACACCCGCGCCGACCAGCGTGAACGCGGGCTGATAGTAGTGCGCGTCAGCCGGTTCGACGATGGCGATATCGAGTCCGCGCCGGCCTTCTCGGCGGCGAAGAGAGGCGGCAACCGTAATCCCGGCCGTTCCGCCGCCTATGATGAGAATCTGATGATGCGTTGTTTCTGACATGATTTTTTCCCCTCCCCCGGTTAGCCTGAATAATTGTAGTTGATATTTTTTTTCTAAATAACCCTAGAAAAATTGTTCGTATTGGCCTGTTTGCCTGTTCATTGTCAGTGACCTGTTCCAATGAACAATACGATTTTTTTTAGTTAGATTGACCGGCCATAGTCGCCGCCGAACAGACGCCTCAGTACTCGGATGTCAGTGGCGCTGGCCACGATGGCGGCG
>JAUXMA010000098.1 GCA_030623425.1 Rhodospirillaceae bacterium | reverse complement strand
TCGAAGCCGAGGGCTTCCTGTACGCGATCCGCCTACCAAAGAATCAGATTCTTCAGGAAAGCATCGGCCATCTGCTCACACGGCCCGTTGGCCGTCCGCCCAACCATGTGCGGCGCTATTACGCCAGCTTCAGCTTCCCGTCCGGCGGCAATGGCGTCATCAAAGGCTTTCCCAAATGTAGCCCCAGCGTCCAGAGCTTTATGAAGCGCGGCCTCGGTGGCGTTATCTATAAGGTCGTTATTTACTGTCATTATTTTCTCGCCCTGCCGATGGGCACTATCTCGCCAGTGGCCTCCAGATCGCAGTAGGCAGCCCAGGCCTCCATCATCTTGCGCCGCTTGCTGAACAAGTCACCGCGTCGATACGCTTCCTCAACCTTGTCGCCGATGGTGTGAGCCAGCGCCGCTTCAGCGGTCTCGCGGGCGAAATTCGTTTCCTCCGATGCCCAGTCGCGGAAGGTGGATCGGAAGCCGTGGGAGGTCAGGTCCGGGTGATCCATGCGCTCCATCAGGCGTAGGAAAGAATCCGTTGAAAGTGGCCTTTCGGCGTTTTGGCCGGGAAACACGTAACTCGAAAACCGCCCCTTTTCCATCTTACGCAGAATCACCATCGCGGCGTCGGGAAGAGGCACCCGATGTTCTTTTTCCGACTTCATGCGGCTACCCGGAACAGTCCAGACGGCCTTGCCAGTATTAAATTCGTCCCACGTCGCGCCAACGACTTCGCTGGGACGGGCAGCGGTCAGGATAAGGAACTCCAAGGCACGAGCGGCGATGGCGTCCCGCTCCCGGAGGGCCTTTATGAAACCGTAAATGTCCTGGTAGGGAAGGGCTATGTGGTGTTTTATCTCACGCACCTTTCCTTTTTTCGGCAGGAGGTTTTCGAGGTGCCCCCGCCATCTGGCAGGGTTTTCGCCTGAACGATGGCCGCGAGTTTTCGCCCAGTCCAGCACGGCCTCGATACGCCCGCGAAGCCGCGACGCCGTTTCGGTTTTGGTTGTCCAGATCGGTTCTATGGCCTGCGTGACAAGGCCCGTGTCGATGGCGTCCACCGGGAGATTACCAAAAATGGGGAAGGCATAAGTATCAAGGGTGTTGTGCCACTGTTGCCGGTGCTTCTTGTTCCGCCATCCCGCTTCGTGCGCCTTGATGTACGCCGTCGCGCACTCGGCAAAGGTCAACGTGGCGGCGGCCTTTAACGCCTCCTGGCGTTGTCGGGCCTTCCTGGCTTCGATGGGGTCTGTCCCCGACTTAACCAGCTTTCGGGCCTGTAGGGCCAGGTCGCGGGCTTCTGAGAGAGATACGAGGTCGGCGCTGCCCAGGCCCATGTCGCGAGACTGGCCGCGCAGCATGAACCGATATACCCAGGACTTCGTGCCACCCTTGGCAACCTGGAGGTACAGGCCGCCACCGTCACCATGCATCCCCGGTTTTCTCACCGTCGCAACGGTGCGGGCCGCTAATTTATGTATCTGCCTGCCCATTCTCGCCCTCCATGCTGGATGTACCCATAATCCTACCCATCAATATAAAGTGGATTTGAGCGAATGGTAATGGATAATGATGGATGCGCCATCACCTAATTTACTGTTATATAACGTGGATTATGGACGTCCTCGGACAGCAAAAAATATTAACCAGGCGGACACATCCTCCGCCATAAAAGCGGCAAACCGCTTGTCTTGGGGCCTGTTGGCGCCAGCGGACGGGGCAGTCGGCCGAGAGTCGGCGACAAGGGTTTGCCGTTTGGAAACCTCGCGCCGGCGCCGGGCGGCGCGCCGCCTCGCGTGGTTGCGCGGTGAGCGGGCGGCGGCATTCATTTGCTGAACAGGTCCTTGAATTTCGTATAATCCCCCGTAAGTCCCGGGAGTGACATCGGCATGAGGGGCCCCGAGGAGAAAAATGAGCCGTCTCGCCAATGTACTGATCGCCGCCGCCGACGCGCCATGGCTGGATGGGCTGCTCGCCCAATTGAAGGAGCGGAATTTTTCAGCCAAAACCTGCGCCAACGCCGCCGAAACGCTCGAGCATGCGCGAACGAGCCAGCCGGACGTGGCGGTCGTCGGCCTGGCTTCGCCGGATTTCGACGGCTTTCAACTGGCCGCCGACCTTGGCGAGCACGTTCCGGTGGTTCTCGTCGCCACCGATCGTCAGCCGGAGCCATTCGCGAGGGCCCTGCAAGCGGGCGCCGCCGACTTGTTTTTTTGCCCTCTCGACTACGATGAATTGTTCACCCGCCTGCGCCCCCTGCTTCGACTCTCGACGATGGTCGCGGAAGTCCACCGCCGAACGAAATTGGCCGGCCGTTTTGGAGCCAAGGTCGAGGACCGCATCGACCTGAAGCCGGGCGACGACCCCTATAACATCTTCGTCGCCGGCGCCGGCGGCGACGAAGAAAAGCTGATCGCAACGATGTTCGAGGGAAATTGCCTGATCACCGCCCGCCCCGATCTGCTCGCCGCCGAAAAGACACTCACCGAGAGTTTCTACGATGCCTCGGTCATCGCCTTGGACGATAACATCGGCCGCGAGCCGGTGCTGGAGATGTGTTTGCAGCTTCGCAAGAACCCACGGCTCTATAACCTGCCGATGATTTTCCTGGCCCCGCAGGTAGTGTTTCCGGACCGTGCCGCTCTCTACGGCCACGGCGCCACCGTCGTCCTCGACCGGCCGCCGCCGCCGGCGCAATTGCGTTTTGTTCTGGCCAGCCAAATCAACCACCATCGGCGGCGCTGGCAAATCCGCCAGGCGATGGACATGACTTTGCGGCAACCCATCGTCGATGCGTTGACCGGCGGCTATACCTTCGAATTCATGCGCGCCCATCTCAGGAACCTTATCAAATCCTCGCGCGCCTGGCGGAAACACCTGACGTTGGTTTTTTTCTCCGTCCCCGATGTCATCGGCGTCCGCCGACAGTTTGGCGATGAAGCCGCCGATGATCTGGTGCAACAGTTGTTCCGCTGGATCTCCGGAATGCTGCGGATCGAGGACATGACGGCGCTTTATAAAGAGCATGATTTCTGTGTCGCCTTGCCCGACACCCCTTTGGGCGAGGCTGATCTCGTCATGCACCGGATCGCCGGCGTGATCAGCTACACCGACTTCGCCCTTTGCGAGGTCTACCAGCCGATCATCATCAATGTCGAGGTGAGCATGGCCGAGCTGGAAACGGACGACAACGTCGATAGTCTTATCGCCAGGGCGCGTATTAGACTGGATTGAACGGCAAACGTGGAAACAGCCATCGGCATCCGAATCGACATCGTTTTCGACCCCGTCTGTCCGTGGTGCTATATCGGCAAGCGGCGCCTGGAACAGGCCTTTGATCTGCGTCCCGACATCAAGGTCACGCCCTTATGGCGGCCTTTTCTGCTCAATCCCGAAATGCCGACCAGCGGCATCGACCGCACCGCCTATCTGGTCAAGAAGTTCGGCGGCGAGGCGCGGGTGAGCCGCGTCTTCGGCGCCATCGCCGAGGCCGGGCAGTCGGTCGAGATCGGTTTCGCGTTCGACAAGATCCGCCGCACCCCGAACACGGTGAACGCCCACCGCCTGGTCCGTTTCGCCGCTCTCTCCGGCAAGGCCAGCGACGCCGTCGAGGCCTTGTTTCACGATTATTTCGTCAACGGCCACGACATCGGCGAGATCGACGCGCTGGTGGCGCTCGGCGGCGGCCTCGGCTTCGACGCCGCCGCCTTGCACGGCTACCTGAAAAGCGACGAGGACGTGGATTTGATCTACGAGGAAAACGTCCGCGCCCACCGCCTTGGCATCAACGGCGTGCCGGTTTTTGTCTTCAACGATACCCTGGCCATTTCCGGCGCCCAGGAACCGCGGATCCTGGCCCGCATCCTCGATGCCGCGAAGGAAACCGAAGACGCCGCTTGATACGGCCCCTACCCGGCGGCGATGGCCGCCAAGTCCCGCAGCAGTCGTTGGACGCCGGAAAGCCTGACCTCCGCTTCCTCCCAGGCACGCCTGAAGACCAGCTTGTGGTCGGGGCGCAGCTTGGTCGTCGCGGCCTGGGCGGTGATGAAGGCGACCAGGCCCTCGGGATTGGCGAAGTCGCCGCCCCGGAAGGAGACCACCGCGCCCTTCGGCCCCGCCTCCACCTTGTCGACGCCGGCGGCCTTGCACAAGCCCTTGATGGCCACCGTCTCGAGCAAATTCTCGACGGCCTCCGGCAGCGCCCCGAAGCGGTCGATCATCTCGGCGGCGAAGGCCTCGATCTCGTCGCTTTCCCGCATCCGGGCGAGGCGCCGGTAAAGCTCCATGCGCAAGTTGAGGTCGGCGACGAAGGAGTCCGGAATCAACACCGGCATGCCGATGCTGATTCGCGGGCTCCAGTCCTCGTCCCCGGCCTCGCCGGCGTCGGCTCCCCTGGCTTCGGCCACCGCTTCTTCCAGCATGTGCTGGTAGAGTTCGGCGCCGACCTCGCGGATGTGGCCCGACTGTTCGCCGCCGAGAAGGTTGCCGGCGCCGCGGATGTCGAGGTCATGGCTGGCGATCGAGAAGCCGGCGCCCAGGCTGTCCAGGGCCTGCATCACCTCCAGGCGCTTTTCCGCCGCCGCCGAAAGTTTCTGGCGCGGCGGCAAGGTCAGATAGGCATAGGCCCTGACCTTCGAGCGCCCGACCCGGCCACGCAGCTGATAAAGTTGAGCCAATCCGAACATGTCGGCGCGGTGAATGACGATGGTGTTGACGGCGGGCAAATCGAGCCCGGATTCGATGATGTTGGTGGACAGCAACAGATCACCGGCGCCGGCGTAGAAAGCGGTTACCGCCGTTTCCAGCTTGCGCGCCGGCATCCGGCCGTGGGCGGTGACGATCTTGATTTCGGGAACCAAGTCCTTGAGTTGCCGCTCCACCCTCTTCAGATCCTCGATGCGCGGACAAACGTAAAACGTCTGCCCGCCCCGGTAGCGTTCGCGCCTGATCGCCTCGCGGACGACCACCGGATCGAAGGGAAGGACGAAGGTCCGCACCGCCAGCCGATCAACGGGAGGGGTGGCGATCAAACTCATCTCCCTGACGCCGGCAAGGGCCAGCTGCAGGGTCCTGGGAATGGGCGTCGCCGTCAGGGTCATGACGTGGACATCGGCCTTGAGTTTCTTGAGCTTTTCCTTATCGGCGACGCCGAAGTGCTGCTCCTCGTCGATGACCAGAAGCGCCAAGTCGCGGAAGCGGACAGCGTCGCTCAACAGGGCGTGGGTGCCGATGACGATGTCGACGGTGCCGTCCTTCAGTCCCGCCTTGACCTCCTTGATCCTTTTGCCCGTCACCAGGCGCGAAAGCTGTTCGATACGGACCGGATAGTCGGCGAAGCGGTGGCAAAAGGTCTGATAGTGCTGCCGGCACAACAGCGTCGTCGGCACCACCACCGCCACCTGCCGGCCCTCCAGCGCCATGACGAAGGCGGCGCGCAAGGCGACTTCGGTCTTGCCGAAGCCGACGTCGCCGCAAATCAGCCGATCCGCCGGCGAGCCGCCGCCCATGTCGGCAAGGACGTCGTCGATGGCGCGGCGCTGGTCTTCGGTCTCGGTGTAGGGAAAGCGGGAGCAGAACTCGTCAAAGAGGCCGTCGGCGGGCGCCGCCTTGCCGACCGTCTTCACCGCCCGCGCCGCCGCCACCTTGATCAGTTCCTCGGCCATGTCGCGAAGGCGCTGTTTCATTTTCGCTTTTCGCGCCTGCCAGGCGGCGCTGCCCAGGCGGTCGAGGGCGACGCCGGCCTGCTCCGAGCCGTAGCGGCTGATCAGCTCGATGTTCTCCACCGGCAGGAACAGCTTGTCGCCGCCGTCGTAAAGCAGGCGCAAGCAGTCGTGAGGAGCGCCCGCCACTTCAATGGCGGTCAGTCCGTCGTAGCGGCCGATGCCGTGATCGGCATGGACCACCAAGTCGCCTTCAAAAAGCGAGGCGGCGTCGGTGATCAGATCCTCGGCGCGGACCTGGCGCCGCGCCGGCCGCTGCCAGCGCTCGCCCAAAACGTCCTGCTCGCTGATCACCGTCAGGGCGGCAGAAGTGAACCCCCTTTCCAGTCCCACCACCGCCAGGGCGACGGTGGCGGCGGGAAGACGCTCCGCCGCCGCCCAATCCGCGACGCCGGCGATGGCGTCGACGCCGTGCTTGTTCATCACCGCGGCGAGACGCTCGCGAGAGCCTTCGCCGAGGGCGGCGACGATCACCCGCCGGCCGGCTTTTGTCTGCTCGGCGATATGCTCGCCAAGGGCGTCGAACACATCCTTGCCCGGCCGCACCCGGGCATCGACGAAATTCTTGCCCTGCCGCCCGCCGGCGTCGATGGAGTCTTCCCCTTGCGGCGCCGCGAAGGGAGAAAGACGGCCCACGGGATTTTCTACTAGTAGACCATCCCACTGCTCCCGGTCGAGATACAGCCGTTCCGGCGG
>JAUXMA010000314.1 GCA_030623425.1 Rhodospirillaceae bacterium | reverse complement strand
TTATTTGTGACCCATCGAGATCGGGCTGGCGACCCGCGGGGTTGGCGGAAAGCCGCGGGCGTTGCGGGAAATCGGAAAGGCTTTCCGACGCCCTCCGGCGGTTCGCCTGCGCGCCCGGCCCGGGGGCTTCCCACGGGCTTTCGGCCAGGGGGCGTCCGGCGTCCCGCATGGCTTCCTTTGTCCCGCATCGCTACGCCCCGCGCTCCGGGCCGAACGCCTGGGGACGCCGTCCGCCCCCTGGCCGAAAGCCCTTGGGAAACCGCCGTTCCGGTCGCACAGGCGAACCGGCAGCGGGCGAATGGGCGGGCATCGGAAAGCCTTGACGATGTCCCGCAGGACCCGCGGCTTCCCTCCTACCCGCCCGTTGGCCCGACGGATCGCCTGCCCGATCTCCATGGGTCATTATCAACGCTCCTTGGTATTACCTGGCCGGTCCCAACACGGGAATCCAGCCGTTGCTGTCTGGATACGAACGCCGGAACTTCCGGTATCCACATCCGGTTCGCCTGCCCCAGAGGCTCAAGCGGGCGTGGGCGACGAACCCACAAAGCTTTTCACCTTCTGTCTCATGCCGGCCGGTTTCCCGATTAAGCCGCCCGCCGGAGCCTCGCCCCGCCAGGCGTCGCCTGCAATCTCGGACAGGATGCCCGGTACCGCGAGCGGTCCCGGGCAACCGGCCGGCCACCAACGAGGGTGGCTGGCCGGTATCCTTCAGGCGGCGCTCGAAGCGCTCGCCAAATCCAGTTTCATGCCGGGGCCCATGGTCGAGCTGACCGACACCTTCTTGACATACGTTCCCTTCGAGCCGCTCGGCTTGGCCTTGATAATCGCCCCGACGACGGCGCGGATATTGGCCGCCAGCGCGTCTTCGCTGAAGCTCGCCTTGCCGACGCCGACATGGACGATGCCCGCCTTCTCGGCGCGGAAGGTGACCTCGCCGCCCTTGGCCGCCTTGACCGCGTCCTCGACGTTCGGCGTCACGGTGCCGAGTTTCGGGTTCGGCATCAGGCCGCGCGGCCCGAGAATCTTGCCCAGCCGGCCGACCACCGCCATCATGTCCGGCGTGGCGATGCAGCGGTCGAAATCCATTTTCCCGCCCTGGATGATCTCGGCCAGATCCTCCGCGCCGACGATGTCGGCGCCGGCCTCTTTCGCCTCGTCGGCCTTGTCGCCCTTGGCGAACACGGCGACACGCACATTCTTGCCGGTGCCGCTCGGCAACTGCACCACGCCGCGCACCTGCTGGTCCGCATGGCGCGGGTCGATGCCCAGATTCATCGACAATTCCACGGTCTCGTCGAATTTCGCCCCGGCGCAATTCTTGAGCAGCTTCACCGCGTCCTCGAGCTTGTAAGAAGTGTTGCGGTCGATGTTTTCCTGCGCCGTTTTCAGGCGTTTCCCCGGTTTCGCCATCGTCCTACTCCAACACTTCCAGGCCCATCGACCTGGCTGAACCGGCAATCATCAGCATCGCCGCCTCGACATCGTTGGCGTTGAGGTCGACCATCTTCGCCTCGGCGATCTCGCGCAGCTGGCGCTGGGTCACGGTGCCGACCATCTCGCGGCCCGGCTCGCTCGACCCCTTTTCCAGGCGCGCCGCCTTGCGCAGGAAATACGACGCCGGCGGCGTCTTGGTGATGAACGAAAACGACCGGTCCGCATAAGCGGTGATGACCACCGGGATCGGCGTGCCCGGGTCCATTTTCTGCGACGCCGAGTTGAACGCCTTGCAAAATTCCATGATGTTCAGCCCGCGCTGACCCAGCGCCGGGCCGACCGGCGGCGAGGGGTTGGCCTGCCCCGCCGGAATTTCCAGCTTGATGTAACCTTCGATCTTCTTCGCCATGTCTCACCCCATCTCTTGCGTTCGGGTCCGCGGTACGGCCCTGGCCGGCCTCCCGCGATTTACGCCACCTGCCCGCGGCGGCTAAAGTTTCTCGACCTGCGAATATTCCAGGTCGACGGGCGTCGCGCGGCCGAATATCGAGACCGATACCTTGAGCCGCGCCTTTTCCTCGTCGACATCCTCGACCAGGCCGTTGAACGACGTGAACGGGCCGTCGGAAACCCTGACCTGCTCGCCCACCTCGAACGTGACCGACGGTTTCGGCCGCTCCACACCCTCTTTCACCTGGCGCATGATCCGCTCCGCCTCGGCGGAGCTGATCGGCGAGGGTTTGCCGCCGGTGCCCAGGAATCCGGTTACCTTCGGCGTATTCTTCACCAGGTGCCAACTTTCGTTGGTCATCTCCATATTCGCCAGCACATAGCCGGGGAAAAACTTGCGTTCGGCGCTGACCTTGGCGCCGCGGCGCATTTCCACGACCTCCTCGGTCGGCACCAGGACATCTTCGAAATAGACCTCCATGCCCTTGGCCTCGATCTGCTCCTTGATCGACTGCACGACCTTCTTCTCGAAGCCCGAATAGACGTGCACCACATACCAGCGAACCGCCACCGTCAGCCTCCAAACCCAAAGATGACCTGCACAAGCTGGGCGAATACCCAGTCGACGGACATCAAAAATACCGACGCCAGCGCCACCATGACGAAAACCATGGCCGTGGTAACGCTGGTTTCCTTGCGCGACGGCCAGGTGACTTTTCTCACCTCCTGGCGCACCTGCCGGAGGAATTTCGCCGGGTTTGTCTTAGCCATTTCTCTCTTTCACTCGCCGCATCGCGCCGATCGGTCTCCAGTCTCCGGGCCACCGCCCCGCGGCGGT
>JAUXMA010000073.1 GCA_030623425.1 Rhodospirillaceae bacterium | reverse complement strand
CACCGCTGGATGAAGCTGCAGCAATCCATCGGCTTGGTGGTCATCGCGCTGTTCGCCTCGTTCGGGGTCATCGTTCTCGACGCCCTTGTCCCCTCCCTGGGGTTCCGCGAGGTTATCCGCCACACCCTCGAACGCATCGACTTTCACGAGACGCTGATGAAGGGGATGTTGAGTTTTCTCCTGTTCGCCGGCGCCTTGCACGTCGACATCGGCGGCCTGATCAAACGCAAATGGGCGATCGGCTCGTTGGCGACGGCGGGGCTGTTGATCTCCACCTTTCTCGTCGGCGGCGCCATCTATTTCGTCATCGGGCGCATCGGCCTTGATCTGCCGCTCACCTACTGCCTGGTTTTCGGGGCGTTGATCTCGCCGACCGATCCGGTGGCGGTGCTCGGCATCCTCAAGACCGCCAAGGTGCCCGAGCCGCTTGAGGCCAAGATCGCCGGCGAAAGCCTGTTCAACGACGGCGTCGGCATCGTCGTCTTCACCATTCTGGTCGCCATCGCCGCCGGCGGCCCCGGCGGCGAAACGCTCACCGCTTTCGACATCGGCAAGCTGTTCGTCATGGAAGCGCTCGGCGGCGCCCTGCTCGGCCTGATCGGCGGCTATCTCGCCTATTCGGCCATGAAATCCATCGACGAACACAACCTCGAGGTTCTGATCACTTTGTCCCTGGTGATGCTGACCTACAGCATCGCTCTCGCCGTTCACGCCTCCGGCCCCATCGCCGTCGTCGTCGCCGGGTTGTTGATCGGCAATCGCGGCACCCGCTTGGCGATGAGCGAGAACACCCGCGACCACATCTACAAATTCTGGTCGCTGACCGACGAGGTGCTGAACTCGGTGCTGTTCCTGATAATCGGTTTCGAGGTGCTCGCCCTGACCATCACGGCGGAGATCGCGGCGCTGACGGCAATCGCGGTGCCGGTCGTGATCGCCGCCCGTTTCGTCAGCGTCGCGGCGCCGCTGAGCGTCCTTACCGCCCTCAAGCGCACCTTCACCAAGGGCGCCATCCCGATCCTGACCTGGGGCGGCCTGCGCGGCGGCATCTCGGTGGCGCTGGCATTGTCCCTGCCGGACATCCCCGCCAAGGACATCATCCTCGCCATGACTTACGGGGTTGTGATTTTCTCCATTATCGTCCAGGGGCTGACGGTCAAGACGTTGGTGCGGGTGATGGCCAGGTAGGACGCCGCCAGCGGACGGTTCCGCCCCCCGTCGGCCGCCGAAAAAGTTGGCGTGACGGCCAGTGGAAAGGAACTGCGTCCTGTTTCTATCCCGTCTTGGACAGATATCCACAGATATTCCTTGATCCTCCCCTTGATCGCCGCCGCCATTGTTGCCTAAATTGGAGCCAATAATATTGCCTGGATAACTTCTACATATTGTGTTACCTAACTTCATTCTTCATTGATATAGTAAACATTGAATTTTTGGTTGTTTTAAATTGAATTATTGATGTTTTTGGTTGAGGGGGACGCGCGATGGCGGTGATCATAGGTTTTACGGGGTTGTTCGTGGCCTTGATGGCGCTGTGGTTCGCCAGCGAGGCCCTTAAGGAAGTCAGAAACCGTAACCAGATGTTGCAGAAAGCGCAGACCTCTCAATTGTCGTCGGCTCTGGAGAAAAACAACAAAGCCGTAAACGATTTGAACGAACGCATGAAAACCTTGGCGAACCAGGTTCGCGACCTGCAAGAAGCCCGCGCCGTCTCCCAGGAAACCCTGGCGAAACTGGAAAAAAGCAAACCGCGGCAGAACCGGGACACCGTTGCCGCCGAACCTTCCCAAGCGGTTGCTAAGTCCGCTCAAGCCGACAGCAAAGTCGCCTGAGACCTCTTTCCCTTTCCGTCGGGCCCGTTATGCATGTATGACAGCGGCCCATGATCACCGACACCGCCTCCCTGGCCGCTTTCTGCAAGCGCCTGGCCGAAGCCCCCTATGTCGCCGTCGATACCGAATTCATGCGCGAGAAGACCTATTGGCCCCTGCTTTGCCTCGTGCAGTTGGCCGGCGGCGGCGACGCCGCCGTCATCGACGCCTTGGCCAAAGGCATCGATCTCAAGCCTTTGTTCGGGCTACTCGCGGATGCGAAAATTCTCAAGGTCTTCCACGCCGGCCGCCAGGATTTGGAGATTTTCTTTCATTTGTCGGGTTGCATGCCCACTCCTGTTTTCGATACCCAGGTGGCGGCTATGGTTTGCGGCTTCGGCGAGCAGGTCGGCTATGAAGTCCTGGTCGCCAAACTCACCAGTGCCCGCATCGACAAATCCTCCCGTTTCACGGATTGGTCGCGGCGGCCCCTGAGCGAGCGTCAGATCAGCTATGCCCTGTCCGACGTGATCCATCTGCAGTCCGTTTATGAAAAATTGCAGCTCAAATTGACCGGCAACGGGCGGACCAACTGGCTGGAAGAGGAAATGGCCGTCTTGACCGCTCCGGAAACCTACGATCTGGACCCCGCCCTGGCCTTCCGGCGGATCAAATCGCGGAGCCCCAACCGGCGTTTTTTGGCGCTGCTCAGGGAACTGGCGGCATGGCGGGAAACGGAAGCGCAACGGCTTGATTTGCCCCGCAATCGAGTGCTTCGCGACGAGTCTCTCCTCGAAATCGCCCACCATTTGCCATCGACGGCGGCCGAGCTGGCGCGAACCCGCGGCCTCGGACAGCGGCTGGCGGAAGGACCGGCGGGGGCGGCGATTTTGCGGGCGGTGAAACGCGGTCATGAGGTGGCCGAGGAGGACTGTCCGGAACCGCGGCCAAAACCCGACCTGCCTCGCGGATTGGGGCCGGTGATTGAGCTTTTGAAAGTGTTGTTGAAGATGAAATGCGAGGAAAAGGGCGTCGCTCAGAAACTTTTGGCTTCTTCCGCCGACATCGAGTTGATCGCCGCTTACGGCGAAACCGCCCAGGTTCCCGCCCTGCACGGCTGGCGGCGGCAAGTTTTCGGCGAAGAGGCCTTGAGGCTGCGGCGCGGCGACACCGCCCTCGCCATCAGGGACAGGAAATTGGTTTTGCTCGGCCAAGAAGCCGGCGCCGATTCCTGAACCCTCCTTTCGGCGGCAACAAAGCGGGTCATCCCGCTCTCCCGACGGTCGGGCTGACCGATACAGTCGACCGATTAAGGAAAAAGCCAAAAAAACCATTTCTTGTCGAGGTTTTTTGGTTATATTATACTCCAATAAATTCTTGTCGTTTATTCATTGTTGTGCGTAAGGAATGTCCTCAACATTTTGGATTATCCTGAGTAATACAATATAGTTGAGGGATGGAGACAAAATCATGGCCAAGAAGGTCAAGGGAAAAATCTCTGATGGCGCCAAGAACAAAACTCCCGCCAACGAAAAAACCAACAAAAACAAACAAACAGCCGTCGTGAAATCGGCGACGGCGGCGGAAAGAAGCCAAGCCAAATCCACGCCGAACAAACGAAGAGAAATCAAAAACAAGGTCTATGATAGAGAACTGGCCAAGCTCCAGGTCGAATTGGTCAAGCTGCAAGAGTGGATTCACGCCAAGGGTTTGAAGGTCGTCGTCATTTTCGAAGGGCGCGACGCCGCCGGCAAGGGCGGCACCATCAAGCGGATCACGCAGTGCCTGAACCCGCGCATCTGCCGGGTCGTGGCGCTAGTCACGCCGACCGAGCGCCAAAAGACGCAGTGGTATTTCCAGCGTTACGCCCCGCATTTGCCGGCGGCGGGCGAGATGGTTTTGTTCGACCGCAGTTGGTACAACCGGGCCGGCGTCGAACGGGTGATGGGCTTTTGCGGCGAAGAGGAGCACCGGGAATTCCTGCGCTCGTGCCCCGAGTTCGAGCGCATGCTCGTGCGCTCCGGCATCGTTCTGATCAAATACTGGTTTTCGGTAAGCGACGAGGAGCAGGAACGCCGATTCCACAACCGCAACACCAATCCGATCAAGCGCTGGAAACTGAGCCCCATGGACCTGGAATCACGCGACAAATGGGTTGAATACTCCAAAGCCAAGGACGATATGTTCAACCACACGGACATCAAACAAGCTCCCTGGTACGTGGTCGATGGCGACAACAAAAAACTGGCGCGGCTGAACTGCATCAGTCATCTGCTCAGCATGATTCCTTACGAGGACTTGACGCCGGGACCGATCAAGCTGAAGACCAGAAAAATGGGAGAGGGTTATGTCCGCCCCCCCATCACCTATCAGAACTTCATTCCGGAGAGCTACTAAGCCCCTTGTGGGCGCCGTTGAAAAGGAGATGACGCCATGGCCGGATCATCCAACACGCCTGCCGGCGGCAAGGACATTGGCGACGCAAGCGTTGGAGCGGCGCCGAAAACCGAAACCGAGGCCGGGAACGGAGTCCCGGAGAAAGCGAAAACCGGCCCCGCCCAGCAGGCCCCTCCCCCCGACGAGCTCCCTCGGCCGCCGGCCAACAAGACAGGCGGGGCGGAAATCGTTCCTCTCCACGCCGCCAAACCCGAGCCCATGGTCAATCTGCGGGCGCCGGAACTCTATCTCAATCGCGAGCTCACCTGGCTGAACTTCAATTTCCGCGTCCTCCACGAGGCCGAGGATTCGCGGACGCCGCTTTTGGAACGGCTCAAGTTCCTCGCCATCGTCAGCAGCAATCTGGACGAGTTCGTCATGAAACGCATCGGCGGCCTCAAGCAGCAAGTGGGCGCCGGCGTCCATAGTCTCACGGTCGACGGCCGCACGCCACAGCAACAAATCGACGAATGCGCCGAGGTGATCAAAAAGCTGCAAGCCCAAATGCGCGAGGCGTTCCTGAACTTGACCAAACAGCTCAAACGCCATGGCATCGTGTTCACCACTTACGAGCGGATATCGGAAGAGGAGCGGGCGGCGCTTCGCCAGCATTACATGACCAACATCTTTCCCCTGGTCACCCCTCTGGCGATGGATCCGGCGCATCCGTTTCCCTTTATCTCGAACTTGTCGCTCAATCTGCTGGTGACCTTGCACTATCCCAATGATCCCTCGCCAATCATGACCCGGGTCAAGGTCCCTTTGAACGCCGGGGTACCGCGTTTCCAACGGGTGGGGGAAAGCTATCGGTTCGTCCTCCTGGAGGAGGTCATGGCCTATAACCTCGATCTGTTGTTCCCCGACATGGTGGTCGACTCCTGCGAGGTTTTCCGGGTGACCCGCAACGCCAACACCGAACTCGACGAGGACGAGGCGGACGACCTGTTGGCGATGATCGAGGAGGAATTGCGCCATCGCAGGTTCGCCCCCATCGTCAGGCTGCAGATCGTCAAAGGGATGAACCCGGCGCATCGGGGCATGCTCGCCGCCGAGCTTGGTCTGAATGTCAGCCAGGACGTCTCCGAGGTAGATGTCATGATCGGCATGTGCGACCTCATGGAAATCGTTGCTCTCGACATTCCCAAGCTCCATTTTCCGGACCACCATCCCGTCAACAACGCCGCCCTGGAGGAGGGTCGCAGCATCTTTCACATCCTTCGTGACGCCGGTTCGATCCTGTTGCAATTCCCTTACGAATCCTTCGCCACCTCGGTCGAACGTTTCGTCCGCGAAGCCAGCCTTGATCCCAAGGTCATGGCCATCAAGATGACGCTCTACCGTACTTCGGCCGACACCAAGATCATCGGGCACCTGATCGACGCCGCCCGCAACGGCAAGCAGGTGGCGGTGGTGATCGAGCTCAAGGCGCGCTTCGACGAGGCCGCCAACATCAGGTGGGCCGGCCATCTGGAAGAGGTCGGCATCCACGTCACATACGGGGTGCTGGGCCTGAAGACCCATTCCAAGCTCATCCTGGTCGTCCGCCAGGACTACAACGGCCTGCGCCGCTATGCCCACATCGGCACCGGCAACTATCATGCCGGCACGGCGAGGCTTTATTGCGACCTCGGCATGCTCACTTGCGACGAGGAAATCGGCAAGGATCTCACCGAGCTGTTCAACTATTTGACCACCGGTTGCCGGCCGTCGCGGAAATACCGCAAACTGCTGGTGTCGCCGAAAGCAATGAAAAAGGCCTTGATCGCCAAGATCGAGCGGGAGATCTCGTCGCACTCCAGCCAGTCGCCGGGTCTCATCCGCCTCAAGACCAACGCCTTGGAGGACGCCGACATCACCCAGGCTCTCTATCGGGCGTCCCAGGCGGGGGTTATGGTCGAGCTGCTGATCCGCGACACCTGCCGCCTCCGTCCCGGCATCCCGGGCCTGTCGGAAAACATCACCGTCAGCAGCATCGTCGGGCGTTTCCTCGAACACACCCGCATCTACTATTTCCACAACGGCGGCGACGAGGAATATTTCATCGGCTCGGCCGATTTGATGCGGCGCAACCTGCAAAGCCGCGTCGAGACCTTGACCCCGGTGGAGGATCCGGCGCTGCGCAAGGAACTGCACGCCTACCTGCAAACCCAATTGATGGATCAGCGCAGCGTCTGGGACATGCAGTCCGACGGCGGCTACACCCAGCGTGGCTCCGGCACCCGCAGCATCGCGGGCTGCCAACAGCAACTGATCGCCGCCGCCGGAAAACGGCATTTCGAAGCCACCCGCTTGCGCAAACGAAAACCCAGAACCATCGCCAAGCGAACCATCAAATAGGCCTCTCCGCATAGGTTGGTATGAGACGACAGTCGGCGAGAAAGTGCCCGCATGAAAATCCTCTATCTCTTGCGTCACGCCAAATCGAGCTGGAAGGATTCGTCCCTCGACGATTTCGACCGCCCCCTTAAGAAGCGCGGGCGCCGCGCCGGCAAATTGATGGCCACCTATCTCCGCGACCAGGGCATTTCCCCTGACCTCATCCTTTGTTCGGCCGCCAAGCGGGCGCTTCAAACCTTGGAGTGCATCCACCAATCCATGGACGCAAACATTCCCGTTGAGATTAAGGAAGAGTTGTATCACGCGTCGCCAAAGGGCCTCCTCGAGCGCCTTGCCCGTCTCGACGATGGGGTGGATCAGGTGATGGTGATCGGCCACAATCCCGGACTCGAGGCGCTGGCCGCGAATTTAGCCGGCGACGCCGAGGCGACGTCACTGAAACGCATGACCTCCAAGTATCCGACGGCGGCGCTGGCGGTGCTGAAGACGTCGGTCAAGCGTTGGCGCGAGCTTGGTCCCGGCGGCGCCCGCCTGGAACAATTTGTTTGTCCCCGGGACCTGGAGAGTTGACGGGAAGATTGACCAATCCGTGCCGTCCTTGGGGATTTTCGAACCCTAGTGGCCTGTATCATCTAAATTGTACCCCTACGATCGCTTTTCCCGTTTCCTCGGGACATCGGGAACGCTTGACGATGTACCCGCATCGCCTGCGCCCCT
>JAUXMA010000217.1 GCA_030623425.1 Rhodospirillaceae bacterium | reverse complement strand
CGGCGTTGCTGGTGGTACTGCTGGGGATCGCCACCGGCGCCGCCGGCTTCACCGTTGCCCAATGGCGGACGGCGGCCGTCGCCGAGCCCATGCTTTCGAAACGCCTGGGCCCGACCGGCGTCACCGGACGGATCGTTGCCGTGGAAAGATTCCCCAAGGGCAGCCGGATCAGCCTGGAACGCCTTCGCATCGCCCGTCTCGGTCCGCAACGGACACCGGCCACGGTCCGCTTGCGTTTGCAAGGCCATCAGCCGGCCATCGTCGCCGGTGATTGGGTCCGTGTGCGCGCCGTACTGTCGCCGCCGCCGCCGCCCGCCGCCCCCGGCGCCTTCGATTTTCAGCGTCAGTCCTATTTCCGCCGCCTGGGCGCCGTCGGCTTCGCCTTCGGTCCGGTGGAGTTGATCGCCAAGGGTGGGGACCGGGGCCTGGATTCATTGTCGCTCGGTCTGGAAAGGTTGCGCCGGGGGATTGCGGATAGTGTCATGGCCGGCTTGCACGGCCGGCCAGGAACCATCGCCGCGGCGCTGATGACCGGCACCAGGAAGGCCATTGAGCCAAAGACCATGACCGCCATCCGCGACGCCGGCTTGGCGCACCTGCTGGCCATTTCCGGCCTGCATGTCGGGCTGGTGGCGGCGATCCTGTTCGTTGGCTTGCGCGGCGCCCTGGCCTTGGCGCCGCCGTTGGCGCTCCGATATCCGATCAAGAAATGGGCAGCGGCGGCCGCCATCATCGGCGCCTTCGCCTACGCCCTGCTGGCCGGGGCGACGGTGCCGACCCAGCGGGCCTTCCTGATGATCGGCCTGGTGCTGCTGGCGGTGCTCTTCGACCGCCGGGGACTGTCCATGCGTCTGGTCGCCTGGGCCGCCTTCGTCATCCTTTTGTTAACCCCGGAAAGCCTGCTCGGCGCCAGTTTTCAGCTCTCCTTCGCCGCCGTGACCGCACTCATCGCCGCCTACGAGGTAGTCCGCGACCGTCGCCGCTTCGGTGACAAAGGGCCGCCCAAATGGCCGCGAACGGCGCTCCTTTATGTCGCCGGCGTGGCCTTGACCACCGTTATCGCCGAGACGGCGACGGCACCGTTCGTGGTCTACCACTTCAACCGCCTGGCGGTTTACGGCTTGGCCGCCAATGTCATCGCCGTGCCGGTGACGGCGTTGTGGATCATGCCGTGGTCGGTGGCGGCCTTCGCTCTCATGCCGCTCGGCCTGGAAACCTTGGCGCTGACGCCGATGGGGTGGGGCATCGAGGTGGTGATCTCAGTCGCCGAGACGGTTTCCGGCTGGCCGGGCGCGGTGACCCTGCTGCCGGCCATGCCGACGTGGGGTCTGGTGTTGATCGCCTTGGGCGGTCTGTGGTTGTGCCTGTGGCGGCGGCGCTGGCGATTGTGGGGAGCCGTAGGGGTCGCCGCCGGACTGATGACCTTAGGGCTGATCCGGCCACCGGACGTGCTCGTCGATGGCCGCGGCAAGTTGCTGGCGGTGCGAACGGCGGACGGCGGCCTGGCCGTTTCGACCATGCGGGCCGCCGGTTTCAGCCGCCAGGTCTGGCGCCGCCGGGCCGGGCAGGAGGACTCACCCCTGGTTTGGCCGCGCCACGGGCTGAGCCGGGATGAGCGCTTGTCGTGCGATGGATTGGGCTGCATTTACCGGGCGCGGGGTCTGACGGTGGCTTTGGTCCGCCATCCGGCCGCCTTGGCCGACGATTGCCGCATCGCCGACGTGGTCGTCAGCACCGTGCCGGTGCGGCGGCCCTGTCCCTCGGCCGAGAGGGTCATCGACCGTTTTGACCTGTGGCGCGAGGGCGGCCATGCCCTGTGGCTGGATGGCGGCCGGGTGCGGGTGGAAAGCGTCGATTCCGAGCGTGGCGAGCGCCCTTGGGTGGTCAGGCCGGAAGGGGCGAGGAAAAGCCGGGGACGGTAAGGTAATTTAGAGCAAATCCAGATTGATTGGAATCGCCAAAGGCGATTCTCCAATCTGGAGAGTTTGCTCTAACTTATTGAAGTAGAGCGGATTCACGTGATTGATCGATCCCACGAAGTGGGTTCGATCAATCACGATCCGCTCTAGTACTTGCGGACGAGCCCGATGAGGTGGCCCTGGACCTGCACTTGGTCGGGGCCGAAAATACGGCTCTCGTAGTCCTTGTTGGCGGGTTCGAGGGCGATGGAATGGCCTTTGCGGCGCAGCCGTTTCAAGGTGACCTCGACGCCATCGACCAGGGCCACCACGATGGCGCCGCTTTCGGCGATATCGGAGCGCTGGATGATCACCGTATCGCCGTCGAGGATGCCGGCATCGACCATCGAATCGCCCTCCACCTCGAGGGCGTAATGCTCGCCCTTGCCGAGCAGGGCCGCCGGCACCTCCACCGAGTTGGAATGATCGCGCAGGGCGTCGATCGGGGTCCCCGCCGCGATCCGGCCGTAAAGGGGGAGCCGCACGGTTTCGCCGGCTTTGGCGACGGCGGCTCCGGTCATTTTGAAATCGCCTTGGATGACGTTGGGCGCGAAGCCGCCGCCGGCGGCCTCCTGGTCCGGCCTTTTTGCCATCGTCGGGGGTTCCATGTTGTCGGGCAGACGCAACACCTCGAGAGCGCGGGCGCGGTGAGGCAGGCGGCGGATGAAGCCGCGTTCCTCAAGCCCGGTGATGAGACGGTGGATTCCGGATTTGGAGCGCAGCCCCAGGGCGTCCTTCATTTCGTCGAAGGAAGGCGAGATGCCCGTTTCCTGCAAGCGCTTGTCGATATATACCAGTAGCTCGTACTGTTTCCTGGTCAACATGCCGGTTTCTCCATCTCCGCCGGTACACCAATCGTCGGTGCCGTAACCGCCGTGCCCACTATCGAAAGACGTGGAACAAAATAAAAACTTTCCTTTTATGTTCTACTTTGGTTCCGTTCTGGCGTCAAGCTTCTTTTTCGCCGTTTCGGGCCGCCGCGAAGGGGGAGGGGAAGGTTCATTCAAGCGGATTTTCCAGGTTTCCGCCCTGGCGCCGACCGATCTTGGTATGCTCTAGAAGGAAAGGAGGCTGTGGCGAAGGGGAATGATCTCTACCCTTGCGCCGGCTTTGGCGGCGGCGGCCAGCGGCGGGCGGACGATGAGACAATCGGCGGCGGCGAAACGGGCCATCATGGCGCTGTCCTGCGCCGCGAAGGGGGTCGCCACCCAGTTGCCGTCGGCGTCGCTGCCGAGATTGGCGCGCAAGTATTCCTGGCGGTGATCGTTGGCCGTCAAATCCCGGCCCAAGAGCGCCGTCGGCGCCGGTTCTCCGCCGCCGCCGATGCCCAACATCGCCTCCATCGCCGGTTTCAGGAACACCACCGCCGTCACTCCGGCGGAAACCGGATTGCCGGGCAGGCCGAGCACCGGCATGCCGCCGAGACGTCCGAACATCACCGGTTTTCCCGGCCGCATGGCGACCCGGTGAAAGCCGAGTTCCATGCCTTTTTCGTCCAGCACCTCGCGCACCAGATCGTAATCGCCGACGGAGACGCCGCCGATGGTGACCAGCAGATCGGCTTGGCCGGCGCCGGCGAGCAGGCGGACGAGCGATTCGGCGTCGTCGCCGGCGATGCCAAGGTTCACGGGCACCCCGCCCAGCACCCTGACGTAGGCTCCCAAAGCCAGGCTGTTGGAGCTGATGATTTGCTCCGCCCGCAGGGGATCGCCCGGCATGACCACCTCGTTGCCCGTCGCCAGATAGGCGATGCGCGGTTTCCGGCGCACCATCAGCCAGGGCACGTTCATCGCCGCCGCCAGGCCGATTTCCCGCGCCGTCAGCACCGAACCTGAATAGAGCAGCGTCTCGCTTTCGTGAAAGTCGAGCCCCGCCGGGCGGACGAAACGGCCTTCGTGCACCCGTTCCCCGACCGTCACACGATCGCCG
>JAUXMA010000104.1 GCA_030623425.1 Rhodospirillaceae bacterium | reverse complement strand
CGATGAATTCCACGTCGACCAAGCCGCCGCGCAAATGCTTGACCTCCCAAATTGAATCCGTGTGGTGTTCGCTATCCATGCGCTCGCGCATTTCCGCGATGTCGCGGACAAGTCGATCCTCGTCCCTGGGCCTGGTCAAAACATCGCGGATAACCGTTTTTACCTTTTTGCCCAGGCTGGCGGGACCGGCGATCACCCGGGCACGGGTCAACGCCAAATGCTCCCATGTCCAGGCGGCGTCCCGGTGATATTGAACGAAAGCCTTGAAACTGGAGGCGATGGGCCCCGCCTTGCCGGACGGGCGAAGCCGCATGTCGACTTCGTACAGCTTGCCTTCGGCCGTAGGCGCCGTGACGGCATTAATCAACCTCTGGCTCAACCTGGCGAAATACTGGCTCGGCGGCAAAGGCCGCGGGCCTTTCGAGGCGGCACGGTCGTCGGGAGCCGTGTAGACGAATATAAGGTCCAGGTCGGAGGTCGATGTCATTTCGCGGCCGCCGAGCTTGCCCATGGCAATGATGACCATCGCGGAACCGGAAATCCGCCCATGCTTGCGGGCGAACTCCTCTTCGACGCGTGGAAGCAGGCGGTTCAACGCGGTCTCGGCGATGTTGCTCAAGCCCCGCGACGCCGCCGCCGGAGCGATGTGGCCGAGCAGTTTCTGCACGCCCACCTGGAAACGACGGTCATTGGCCCAACGGCGGCTGATGTTCAGCATGTCCTCCAGGCTTCCGGCCTGGACCAAATGCCTGTCCAGTTCCACGTCGAGGGCTTCCGGCGATGGCGGCGGATCGAAAAAATCGGCGCTCAAAACGCTTTCCAGGATCGAGGGTCTGCGGCTCAAGTGTTCAGCCAAACGAGGGGCCAGGCCGATGATCTCGGCCAGCAGATCGAGCAATTGAGGATTGGAATAGAACATGGAGAAGAGCTGCACGCCGGCCGGCAGATTGGCAAGGAACTCGTCGAACCTGAGAAAAGCGGCATCCGGAAACGGGGTGTTGGCGAGAGCCTTCAGCAATACCGGCATCAGCTCGGTCAAAAGTTCCCGGGCGCGGGCGCTGCGTGTCGCGCGGCAGTGTCCGTGGTGCCAGCCGCGCACGGTGGTGTCGACAATTTCGGGATTTGCGAAGCCCAGGCTTTTAATGGTCCGGATGGGGTCGGGATCGGCTTCCGAGCCGGTGAAAACAAGGTTGCCCAAGGTTTCTTCCGGAGCACCCAGCGGCGGGGCGTTTTCGAACAGTTCGGCGTAATGGGCCTCCACCCGCCGCAAATGGGCGAGAAGCTCCGAGGCAAAAGCATCCTTGCCGCCGTACCCTAAAAACACCGCCAGGTTCGTCAGTCCCTGTTCATCCTGGGGCAGAATCTGGGTCTGTTCGTCATTGATCATCTGCAAGCGGTGCTCGACACGGCGCAGGAAACCGTAAGCCTCGATGAGGTCGGTCCCGGTTTCGACGGCGATCTGGCCGCCTTCGGCCAAGGCGAGCAACGCCTCGACAGTGACGGGAGAGCGCAGTTTGGGTTCCCGTCCCCCCCAGATGAGTTGTTGAGTTTGGACAAAGACCTCGATCTCGCGGATGCCGCCGCGCCCCAGTTTAATGTTGTGGCCGGCAAGGGCGATGTGGCTTCCACCCCGATGAGCATTGATTTGGCGTTTGATGGAATGGATGTCCTGGATCGCCGCGAAATCCAGGTTCTTGCGCCATATGAAGGGCTTGAGACGATCGAGGAAAGCCTCTCCGGCGGCGCGGTCGCCGGCGACCGGGCGGGCCTTGATCATGGCCGCCCGTTCCCAGTTCTGGCCCAGGCTTTCGTAATAGGTCTCGGCGGCAAGCAACGGCATCGCCAATGGCGTCGCACTGGGATCGGGCCGCAGTCTCAGATCGGTGCGGAATACGTAACCGTCGGCGGTTCGCTCGTCAATCAGGCGGACCAGATTCCGCGTCAGGCGAACCATATGGTTTTGCAGGACTTCCGAAGAATCGGTGTGGATTTTTTCATGGTCGTAAAGAACGATCAAATCGATATCGCTTGAGTAGTTGAGCTCCCGCGCCCCCAATTTGCCCATGCCGATAACCACCAAACCCGAATCTTTTTCCGGCTGTTCCGGATGAACCAGGTTGAAAGCCCCCTTACTGGCGGCGTCCTTGAGAATGTACGTAACCGCGCAGCCGAGCGTGGCTTCGGCGAAATCGGAAAGGGCATGGGTAATCCGCTCCAGGGGCCAAACGCCGGTGATGTCGGCGACGGCGACGAGCAGGGAAATCCGCCGCTTGGCGATGCGCAAGGAACGGGCCAGTTCGGGCATGTCAATCCCATCCTTGCGGCAATGCCGAAGTCCTTCTATGACCTTGGTGTAAAGTGAATCGGGACCCTCGATGAGAAGCTTGTGGGTGAAACCGGGATCCGAGGCCGCCGCATGAGCGAGGAATGGACTGTTGCCGAAAATCGCCTCCAACAACCGCCGGCCGGCCGGGTTGCTGATGACGGAATCGGCAAAAGCTTCGATCCCGGCATCCTCGCTGCGCTCGGCTGCCTTACGCCAGCGCTCAATAGCCAGTGCCGCATGTTCGGGACTGGCGGTGACGGGAAGATCGCTTTGCTCGAAAGCAAAGCAATAATGTCGCATTTTCAATTGCTCCGATTTGACGCAGACTGCGTGAACCCGTGTTGGTGGTCAAGATGAGTTCTGAATGGGGGAGCCTTTGATCTGGCGAACGTTCCGGAGAATCATCCAGCTTATCGGCGGGTTGGGCGCGGGCTTGGCGATCATCATGATCTTACTGGCCTGGAAACTATCATCGGGTCCCATTTCACTGGCCTTTCTCTCGCCTTATATCGAAACCGCGCTGAATCCGGATCCGCGGTCTTTCCGTATCCGTCTCGACAACCCCATATTGACCTGGGCCGGATGGGAAAGAACTCTTGATATTCGTGTCGTCAATGTGCGCGCTTTTGGACCGAACGATGCGGTTGTCGCCTCCATTCCAGAACTGTCTCTGTCGTTGAGCGCCCAAGCCCTGATGCGGGGCATCCTGACGCCGAGAAGCATAGAATTATTTCGTCCAAAACTCAGACTCATTCGCCACCGTAGCGGCAGATTCCAGGTTGATTTCAGTGGTGGCGAAGAGGACTCGGAGGTCATGTTCGGACGTTTGATGGCCGATCTGCTGGCAGCCCCCGATCCCGACCGAGCCATGAGCTATCTGTCGCGTTTCAATATCTTCGACGCCGACCTGACCATCATCGACCAAGTCCTCGATATGTCTTGGCGGGCGCCGGCGGCGCAAGCAAGGTTCAAGCGCGATGCCGAGGGGATCAAGGGCGAGGTGACCATCGGACTGCAAGTCGGGGATCAACGAGCCGATCTCGTCATCCTTGGCGACTATTCGGCGGCCGCCGGCAGGCTGGCCCTTGGCGTCAGCTTCCGTGAGATCACCCCGGCTTCGTTTTCCGGCCTTTTTCCTGAATTGAGCCCCTTTGACGCCGCCGATTTGCCGCTGACGGGTATGGTGAGCTTAAACATGACGGTTGACGGATCGCTCGATGCCGTCGGTTTTGAGATTGCCGGCGGCCGTGGTCACATCGGACTGCCCAAGGAACAGGCGCAAAAACTCGGCTTGGCGCCCTATGCGCAAAAAATCGGCCTGACGAATATGACCGCCAAGGGATCCTATGACGGGGTCGCGAAACGCCTTGAAATCGACGATCTTTCCATCGATTTTGTCGACGACGCGATGCTCTTTCTGGCGGCTCCCACCGACCACAAAATGCCGTTGAAATCCCTTCGCGGCCGGGGCCGCTACCTTGGTCGGAAAAATCGGCTGGAGGTTGTCTCTCTGGACGTTGACCTGAAAGGCCCATCGGCCCATTTGAGCGCCGTTATCGATGGCATCGGCGATGACATGACGGTCGACGCCAAGGGAGTGGTCAAGAATCTGGCCGTCGATGATTTTTCCCGCTACTGGCCACGCGCCTGGGGAACAAGCGCCCATGTTTGGACCATGAGCCACCTTTCCGAAGGCGCCGTCAGCGAAGCCCGCGCCACTCTCAGCATGCGTTCGGACGGCCAAGGTGGCTTGCGGGTGGAGCGGCTCGACGGCGACATGGACCTCGAAGGGATCACGGTGGACTACCTGCCGCCCATGCCGAAAGCGAAAAAAGTTTCCGGCAAGGCCAAGTTCAACAAGAAGCGTTTCGACATTACCATCAGCGGCGGTGAAGCCGCCGATTTGACCTTGCATAAGGGGACCATCTTTTTCACCGGTCTTGACCAGTCCGATCAGTTCGCCGATATCGAGCTGTTCATCGGCGGACCGGTGAAAAGCGCCCTGCGTCTGGTCGACAGCAAGCCCCTCGGATTCGCCTCGGCCGTCGGCATCGATCCGGCCAAAACCGGCGGCGTATCCGTCACCCATTTGAAGCTGCGTTTCATCGTCGAAAACGCCCTCACTTTGGACCAGGTCGAGGTTTCAGCCACCTCGCGGCTGAAGAACGTTTTCGTCGCCAACGTCCTGCTCGGCCAGGATATCGGAAACGGCGGGCTGGATATAAAAGTGGACAAGCAGGGAATGGACGTCGCCGGCGAGGTCAAGTTGGGGGCTTTCCCCGCCTTGTTGGGGTGGCGGAGGAACTTCGGCGACAAGGTTCCCTTCCGCAACCGTTACGATGTCAACTTTTACATCGGGGACATTCAGCGTATCAGCGATTTTGGCCTCGACCTCGAGCCGTTTCCGGGCGACCACATCAATGGCGGTTTACTCGCCGAGTTGCGCTTGACCGATTTTGATAATCATCCGGACAGCCTGAAAATCACCGCCGACCTGACCAGGCTGGCAATGGAATTTCCCGCTTTGGGATGGAGCAAGGGAAAGGGAATCGGCGGCATGGCGGAGATCGACCTGATATTGCAAGGCGACCTGATCATCGACGTTCCGCGCTTCGCCCTCAATGGCGGCGGCATGACGATTAAAGGTTCCGCCCGCTACACGGCGGATGGGGCCAAGTTGGTACGGATCAACCTGGATCGGATTATATACGGCGAGACGGATATGTCAGGCGACTTGGTTCCGGGAGACGACGGCGGCTGGACCCTCAGCTTCCGCGGCGCCAGCTTTGATCTGGCGCCTATGTTCGAGAATCTGTTCAAGGACAAGCCCGGGAAAAAGGATCCAACATTGCGTTTTAGCCTTTCCGCCGCTCTCGACCGCGTATGGCTGGGCCCGGACCGCGCCTTGCGAAGGGTAGTGGGGACATTTGCCCGCGACGGCGACAGATGGAGCGAAATTGCCCTCGATGCCGAGGGGGATGAAGGCAAATGGATAACCTTAACACTCGAGCCTGGCGGTAACGGCAACCGCCGCCTGTCGATCGAGGCCGACGACGCCGGAACGGTATTAAAAATCTTCGGTTTCTATGAAAACATGGTTGGCGGCACTTTAGAAGTTACGGGAGAATTCGACGACACCGCCGCCGATGTTTCCTTGAAGGGGAAATTGATCATCAAGGACTACCGCGTGATCCGGGCTCCGGTCCTCGCCCATTTGGTCAGCATCATGGCGCTGACGGGGATCCTCGAAAGCCTGGAAGCCGAGGGGCTTGCCTTCACTTCCCTCGAGGCTCCGTTCAACCTCAAAGGCGGCGTTCTGGAAATCAGGGACGCAAAAGTTACGGGCTTTTCCCTAGGTTATACGGCTTGCGGCAAGATTTATACCAATGCCGAAGTGGTGGACTTGAAAGGAACCGTGGTGCCGGCCTATTTGATCAACGCCGCTTTCGGCGTCATGGGCACGATTCCGATTCTGGGGCCTATTTTCACCGGTGCGGAGAAGGGCGGCGGCGTTTTCGCCGCTACTTACACCATGACAGGTCCGATTGAGGATCCCAAAGTGTCGATGAATCCTTTGGCTGTCCTGGCGCCGGGAATCTTCCGCAAGCTCTTCGACATCAGGCCGGACAACTTCATCTCGGAATCGCCGGACGTGGAATGCCCGGATACCGAAAGCAACAAATGGCTGTTATTGCCGAAAAGCTACGAAGACATGTTCGAGGGGATATTCGAGAAAATGTGACGGCCTAAGCAGCGATTCGAGGTTGGATCAACATTTGGCCGGACCGTTCCTGGTTCATGGCAGTCACCGCTTGATGGATTTGATAATCGAGTTCATCGGGCGAGGCGAAGGTTTGATGGGCAAGGAAATTGGTTTTGAGGTCGCCCCAACGG
>JAUXMA010000206.1 GCA_030623425.1 Rhodospirillaceae bacterium | reverse complement strand
TTCATGATGGTTAAATTTCATTCTTGTAATATTTCCTGACATGGTTTATTTCGTTGCGAAATGGAGCGGGGGAAAGTAGGTTTTCCGAGTAAACTCATAAGGTTCCTCGGGCCTGAAAAATAAGCTGTCAACGGCAAGCCAGGGAGGACTCGGTTCTCGCCAGGGTAGTAATGAGAGCCGAGAAAAACATTTAAATCGTCCCCCTCCCACAAAATTTGGTTTCGCGGTATTCCGTTTGGGAATCCGCAAGGCGTGTGATGTCTCGCGGCTTTTTATGGCGAGGCGGGCGGATCGGTAGGAATTCACGGTTAAAGCTGGAACGGGATGCCTCTTTAACCGCCGGGGAACGAAGGCACATTGAGGAGAGGTTTTTCAAGATGAAAAACAACCTTGAAACGCCAAGCGGGGCGTCAAAGGATCAAGCGGACGACGCCGATCTCGAGGCCGCCGAGGTGGAGGTCGACACGGACGAGCTCGGTGAGTTCTGGGAACCGCCACCTGACGACATGGGAGATTTTGATAAATTAGCCCATCAGTTCGGCGTTGGCGGCCCCGGGCTTCGCATTGCAAAGTTCATTTTCGTCTTGTTTGGTATTGTTGTCGGCATTGCCGGACTGGTATTTTTTGGTGTGGTGATCAACACTTTCCTTATATCCTAGCCCGCATTTCCCGCCGCGTTGACGCGCCCTGGCTTGGTTCTTGAATTTTCAGAACATTTTCGTTCCTTAGCCGTACGCTCCTTAATTGGCGGCGATCCGAACCGGAATCCAGTAACCTCTTGATAATCCTGGATTCCCGCTGACGCGGGAATGACGCGTGAGGTAAAGGCGAGGAATTGGCGGGTCCGCCATCTGGCATGAGTTCGCCCGGGATTTTGCCTCCTCGGCCCGCGAAAATCCTGGATAGCCGGGGCGGCGGGGCTTGAAGTCACGAGGTTCTCGACCCTGCCCGAACCGCCGTTGAACCTTACCGTGCCGGCTTTGCCATCGCACCCCCGAAGAGGGCAAGATATATCTCCGCCCGGCGGACACAGGCGGCGGCCATGGCGGCGCCCGGCGGCGGCAAACGATGGTTCCCGTTGGTTGCTCACGCGGATTTGTGCTACCAACCGTCTTTGCCGATACCATTGTTAAAACCACCGCCATTGACGCCATAATGATGCCCAGGGCTGGCGGCGGGCGCAACCATTCGCGGATTTTACGGGTTGGCCGATGGATATAGAAGACGAATTCGAACTCAACAGGTCGATCTATGAATGGACCGTCCGCGCCATTACGGCCCTCGGCAAGCGGCTCGGCGTCGAAATCCGATTTCATCACAAGGAAAATCAGGTCGAGGCCGGCCAAATCTTTCTTTTCAACCACTTCGCCCGTTTTGAAACCTTTATTCCCCAATACCTGATTTTTCGGGAGACGGGCGCCCTTTGCCGGTCCGTGGCGTCGGCCGAGTTGTTTA
Source organism: Rhodospirillaceae bacterium (assembly GCA_030623425.1). GTDB lineage: Bacteria > Pseudomonadota > Alphaproteobacteria > Rhodospirillales > 2-02-FULL-58-16. The sequence continues at coordinate 2,562 of JAUXMA010000206.1, read as the reverse complement.
AAGGCGGCGACGCCTTTGCCCGCTTTCTCATCCAAGTCGGCGCCATCCCTCACGATCATCCGCGTCTGCTTCCCATTCTTGCCGAGGAGATACTTCGCGGTAGAAAAGTCGTCGTCTTCCCCGAAGGCGGGATGGTGAAGGATCGCCGGGTTCTCGACCGCGGCGGCCACTACCGCATCTATTCCCGCATCGCCCATGAAAGACGCAAGCACCATACGGGAGCCGCCGTTCTGGCCCTGGTCGTCGCCGGTTTCAAACAGGCGATCTTGTTGCTGCACGCCGCCGGCGACAGCCGGCAGCTTGAGAAATGGGCGCGAAAGCTTAAATTCGCCGGCGTCGACGCGCTCCTCGCCGCCGTCAACCGCGCCACCCTTATCGTTCCCTCCAACATCACCTTCTATCCGATACGGGTCAGCGACAACATCCTCCGCCAAGGGGTGGAGCTTTTCACCGGCGGACTGAGCAAACGGGCCTCCGAGGAACTTCTCATCGAAAGCAATATCTTGTTCAAAAAAACAGACATGGACTTAAGGCTCGGGGAAAGCGTGACGCCGGCGAAGAGATGGCCGTGGTGGAAACGCAAGCTGTTTTGCCGTTTGATCCGCAGATTCGATGGCCTGGACGCCCTGTTCGACCTGAAAACCGATTCGGGCCTCTGGGACGAACGCCTCGTCGCCAGGACCATTGGCCGCCAGGCGCTGAACGTGCGCGACGCCTACATGCGCGAGATGTATGCCGGGGTGACGATCAATCTCTCGCACCTGGCCTCGCGGTTGATACTGATGTTCGTGGATCGGGGGCAAACGGAAGTCGATTGCTCTTTGTTTCACAAAACCCTTTATCTGGCGATCAAGAACGCCCAGAAGGAAGCCTCCATCCACCTCCACCGCGGCCTCCTCGACCCGCGGAGATACCGCGGCCTTGTCGCCGGGGATTGTCTCGACTTCGAGCAGCTGATCACCTCGAAAGCGGCTTCCGAGCTGGTGGAATTGAAGGATGGCCGCCTCGGCTTTCTCCCCAAGCTGCGCGAGGAGCACGGGATTGACGAGATCAGACTGGAAAACCTGATTTCGGTCTACGCCAACGAAATGGCGCCGATCGCCGCCGCCAAGCGGGCCTTGGAACGGGCGTTGGAGGACGCCCCGGCAATCGACGAGCGGACGCTGGCGCAATTGCTTTTCGACGATGAACGGGTTTCCTACGCCTGGTCCAAGCGGTTTTTCGACAAGCCGCGCTACGACGAAATCAACCGCCAGGAAACGGCGAGCGAGAGCGGCGAACCCTATATGCTGCTGCCGGACGGCGGCAAGCCCTTAGGAGTCGTCCTGGTTCACGGGTTTCTCGCCTCGCCCGCCGAAATGCGGCCGCTGGCGGAAAAGCTCGCCGCCGCCTCCTACCCGGTTATCGCCGTACGCCTGACGGGGCATGGGACTTCGCCCTGGGATCTGCGCGGGCGAAGCTGGCGGGATTGGCTGGAACCGGTACGGCGGGGATACCGGATCATGTCGGCTTTCGCCGAGCGGATCTCAGTGGTCGGATTTTCCACCGGCGGCTCGCTGGCGCTGCTTCTGGCCGCCGAGCGCCCCGACGGGCTGGCCGGAGTGGCGGCCGTCTCGGCGCCGCTGAAATTCATGAACCGGAATCTGATCTTCGTGCCGTTGGTTTACGGCGCCAACAAACTGACCCGCTGGCTGTCGTCCTTTGAAGGCATCATGCCCTTTCACCCGAACGAGTCCGAGCATCCGCACATCAATTACCGTAACGTGCCGCTCCGCGGTCTCTATGAGCTCCGCCACGTCGTCGAGGAATTGGAAAATCGTTTGCCGGACGTCGAGTGCCCGACAATGGTCCTTCAGGCCACGGAAGACCTGTTCGTCGACCCGGCGAGCGCGAAACTGATCCATGACCAGCTCGGGTCCGGGGACAAGACGCTTCGCATGATCGCCTCGGAACGGCACGGAATCCTCAACGAAAACGTCGGCGGCTGCCAGGAGATGGTGGTCGAGTTTGTCTCTTCCCTTTCGCCGCCGGCGGACAAAAAAGGGCAATGACCGCCGCCGTTTCCAGGAAATTCGGTGGGAAATTCGGTGACGGAAATTCGGTGACAGCATACTTAATTCGTCATTGGCGCCCCCGCCAACGGACAGGAATGGAAATCGCGCAATCTCCGATCTTGGAATTAAGTATACTGTCACCGAATTTCCGATCTTGGAATTAAGTATACTGTCACCGAATTTCTCGAATTGCACCAAATGAGGCTGCACTATTTCACCACAGCGCGGTTTGGTCTTGAAGCAATACGCGATAAACGTCTTAAAGTCGCCAGAATCAATGAGCTTAATGACCCTTTTGAGTTTCAAGGGCTTGTATTGAGAAATAGGGCTGATCGTAAGACGTTGAATAAATATAAAAGTCACATGAACAGTAGATTTGGCCTGATTTGCATGAGTAGGGATTGGCAACATCCGTTATTGTGGGCGCATTACGCTGATAGCCATCGGGGCTTATGTTTGGGCTTTGATGTCTCCTTGGAAATTGATTTCAGCCAAGTGGACTATAAAT
>JAUXMA010000112.1 GCA_030623425.1 Rhodospirillaceae bacterium | reverse complement strand
GTGGGCGAGGAGCTGGCCGACGTGGAGCAGCTCATCCTGACCGCGTCCGGTGGTCCCTTCCGCGAGTGGTCGACCGAGCGCATGGCCACAGCCCGGCCCGAGGACGCCCTCAGGCATCCCAACTGGAACATGGGCGCCAAGATTTCGGTGGATTCCGCGACCATGATGAACAAGGGGCTGGAACTGATCGAGGCCCGCCATCTTTTTCCCATTCCGGAAGAGCGCATCGAGATCCTGGTGCATCCCCAGTCGGTGGTGCACAGCCTTGTCGATTACGTCGATGGCGCGGTCTTGGCCCAGTTGAGTACACCCGACATGCGCACTCCCATCTCCTATGCCCTCGGCTGGCCGAAACGCATGCCGACACCGGCGCCGCGTCTGTCCCTGGCCGAAATCGGCGATCTTACCTTCGAAGCCCCGAACCAGGAACGTTTCCCGGCCCTGAGAGTGGCCCGCGAGGCGTTGCAAGCCGGCGGCGGCGCGCCGGCCGTCATGAACGCCGCCAACGAAGTCGCGGTGGAGAGCTTTCTTGGCGGCCGCATCGGCTTTCTCGATATCGTCCGCATCGTCGAGCAAACCCTTGAGGCGGCGCCCGACTTCCGCCTGGAAAGCCTTGCCGATGTCATCAACGCCGACAACGAGGCCCGTGACATTGCCAAAGGATTGATTACATATTGATTTCCATGACATCCGCCAAGGGCATGAGATTTCCGCCGGCGCGCGGGGATCGCATGGCAGGTTGCTGAAATGCTTGAATTCTTTTGGGATTACATAGTCATCTTTCTTATCGTGCTGACGATCCTGGTGTTCGTTCATGAGCTGGGTCATTACGTGCTGGCCCGATACAATGGCGTGCGGGTCGAGGTTTTCTCCATTGGCTTCGGCCCCGAAATATACGGTTGGAACGACAGCGCCGGGACGCGATGGAAAATCAGCGCCGTGCCTTTGGGCGGCTACGTCAAAATGTTCGGTGAGGTCGACACCGCCGGCGGCGCCGAAGATCAACGACCCATGACGCCGGAGGAGCGGGCCGTTTCCTTCTATCACAAGCGGCTTAGCCAACGCACCGCCATCGTCGCCGCCGGCCCCATCGCTAATTTTTTGTTCGCTTTCATTGTCCTCGCCGGTTTGTTCACCATCGTCGGTTTGCCTGTGCCGTTAGCCGTCGTCGGCGAGGTGCAGCCGGAAAGCGCGGCGTCCGAGGCCGGTCTCAAGCCGGGCGACCGTATTTTGAGCATCAATGGACAAACCATCGCCTGGTTCAGTGATTTACGCCGCATCGTCAGGGCGAATCCGGCTGTCCGCATCGACATCCTTATCCGCCGCGACGGCGTCGACTTGTCCTTGCAAGCAACGCCTACAGTCCACAAGTTCGTGGACGATCAAGGAATGGAAAGAGAATATGGCCTTTTGGGCGTGATGCCGGATCCCGAGCAGGTTGAGTACGAACGCCAGAACCCGTTTACGGCAACCTGGATGGCGGTGGAAAGATCGTTCGGGCTGGCCACGCAAATTCTCTCCAGCGTCGGCAAAATGATCACCGGCTCCCGGTCCACGGAAGAACTGGGCGGGGTGATCAGGATTGCCCAATTTTCAGGACAAATGTGCCAGGACCCCATTAACTGCATCTTTTTCCTGGCGGCTTTGTCCGTGAATCTGGGTCTGATCAATCTTTTTCCGATCCCGGTCTTGGACGGCGGCCATCTGGTCTTTTACGCGGCCGAGGCCATCCTCGGCCGGCCTTTAGGCCCCCGGGCGCAAGAATACGGTTTCCGTTTCGGCTTGATTCTGGTATTTCTCCTTATGATCTTCGCGACGTGGAACGATTTGGTGTACCTCAAGGTGTTCGAGTTTATTAAACAACTCTTCACGTGATCACTCTTTTTATTGGAGGAATGCTTGCGGCACTTGGTTCGCATCATCGTGTTTTGCTGGTTGACAACGGTTCTGGGTCTGACGTCTTCGGCGGCGGCCCAATCCGTCGATACGGTGCACGATATCATCGTCGAGGGAACGCAACGGATCGAGCCTGGGACGGTCATTTCCTACCTTCTGATTCAGAAGGGCGATCCCTTCGATACCGCTCGTATCGACCGTTCGCTTAAGTCCCTTTTCGCCACCGGTCTGTTCGCTGACGTGACCTTGCGGCGAGAAGGCAGCACCCTCGTCATCAGCGTGGTTGAAAATCCGGTTATCAATCGGATCGCCTTCGAGGGAAACAAAGGGATCGGCGACGAGTCCCTGGATGCGGAAGTGAGCTTGCGTCCACGCATTATCTATACCCGCACAAAAGTGCAAAACGACGTCAAGCGGATTTTGACCTTGTACCGGTCACGGGGCCATTTTGCGGCGACGGTTGAACCAAAAGTTATCCAGCTTCCGCAAAACCGCATCGATCTGGTCTTTGAAATCGCCGAAGGCGAGGAAACCTTTGTCCGCAAGATCCGTTTTGTCGGCAACCGCGAATTCAGCGATTCGCGGCTGCGCGAGGTCATTCGGACCCGGGAATCCCGCTGGTACCGTTTTTTCTCCTCCGACGATACCTTTGATGCCGATCGAATGACCCTGGACCGGGAATTGCTGCGCCGTTTCTACCTGTCGAACGGACACGCTGATTTTCGGGTCGCCTCGGCTATCGCCGAACTGACACCCGACCGCAAGGACTTTTTCATCACTTTTACGGTGGAAGAAGGCGTTCGCTACCAGTTTGGCAGTGTTGTCATCGACGCCCGTCTCCGCAACCTCGATGAGAAAGACGTTATCGACACGATCGAGATCGAAGAAGGCGATTGGTACGATGCCGGGGAATTGGAAAAAACCATTGATCGTTTGACCAACGCCGTCGGAACGCTCGGCTACGCTTTCATCGACATCCGCCCGCGCATCAACCGAGACCGCGAAACCCGGACCGTCAGCGTGACCTTTGAAATCAATGAAGGCCCGCGGGTTTTCGTCGAGCGCATCAATATCGCGGGCAATATGGGGACGGCCGACAACGTCATCCGCAGGGAATTCCGTCTGGTCGAGGGAGACGCATTCAACACCGCCAAATTGCGGCGCTCCAGGCAACGGATCCAGAATCTGGATTTCTTTGAGAGAGTCCTAGTCGAACAGGTGCCTGGCAGCGCCCCCGACAAGGCGATCATCAATGTCGAGGTAATGGAAAAGCCCACCGGCTCCGTTTCCTTCGGTTTGGGGTTTTCCTCGTCCAGCGGCGCCTTGCTCGATTTCGGCATCGACGAACGCAATTTGTTAGGCCGCGGTCAGAATTTGAGTTTCAAGGCAACGATCGCCACCCGCCAGAGTCAGATCAATTTTTCCTTCACCGAACCGTACTTTCTCGATCGTGAGGTAACCGCGGGCATTGACGTGTTCCACGTCAGGAAGGACCTGCAGGACGCCCGTTCCTTCGATTCCGAGATAACCGGCGGCGCCTTGCGGGGCGGTTATCCAATTGCCGAGCGGTTGAGCCAGAGTTGGAAATACACGGCCAAAAATACAAAAGTCACGGACGTCGATTCCAGCGCTTCCCAATTAATCAAGGCCGTGAGAGGGAACACGTCGCTTTCGGAATTTTCGCACACCATCGCCTATGATAGCCGCGACAGCGCCATCAACCCGACGGAGGGCTATCTCGTCCGGATGACAAACGACATTGCCGGCCTGGGCGGCAACATCCGGCATTTCCGCAACACTGTGACGGCGGCGAAATATTTTACTCTGGTGGACGGCTGGGTCCTGTCTTTTGACGGCAAGGCCGGCTACATCGTCGGCCTCGGCAAGGACGTTCACCTTACCGATCGCTATTACATCGGCGGCGACGACTTGCGTGGTTTCGAAACATCCGGCGTCGGCCCCAGGGATGATATCACCGATGACGCCCTTGGCGGCGAGTGGATGTACACGGGTACCGCCGAGCTCAGATTCCCTCTCGGACTGCCGGCCGAACTTGCCGTCGGCGGAAAGATCTTTTCGGATTTCGGAAGCGCCGGTCAGCTTGAACCATCGAAAAGTTTCGTCGACGATACCGGCAGCGTGCGCGTGACGGTGGGCGCCGGCGTTACCTGGATGTCACCTTTCGGTCCTCTCGGGATCGATGTTGGTATTCCGATAGTCAGGGAAAGCTTCGACGAAGACGAAATAGTCCGCGTCAATTTCGGCACGAGGTTTTAGATCATGGATTTGACGAGAGCCACAGTTTTCATTCTTGGTGTGTTGATATTGTATGGAGTCTCGGAAAACCCGGCGGTGGCTCAGGAGCCCCCCAAGGAACCAGCCGAAGCAGATTATTCCTATATAAACGTCGCCGTCATCGATATCAATGAAATCCGCCGCAAGGCTTCCGTCGTCAAGGACATCCGCAACCAGATCGGAAAGTTCCGCGACGCCTTTCAAGCCGATATCCAGAAAGAGGAAGAGGTGCTCCGCGACGCCGACAAGGAACTGGCCAGAAAGCGCACCATCCTTACGCCCGATGCCTTTGCCGAGGAACGCCGCAAGTTCCAACAGCGCGTTGTCGAGGTCCAGCGTCTGGTGCAAAAGCGTAAACAGGAACTGGACGGGGCCATGGCCAATGCCATGCGCAAAGTCGAGCTGACATTAACCGATATCGTCGCCGACATGGCCAAGAAAAAAAAACTGACCCTGATCCTGAGAAAGGAGCAGACGGTTCTCGTCGCTCCGGCCCTGTCGATCACCAAAGAGGTCTTGCAGATAGTCGAAGAGAAAATGCCGTCCTTGAAAATCCCCGACATCGGAAAATAGGTCATGCCCGATCCGCGCTTTTTTTCCGTAGCTGGACCTTTCAGCTTGCAAGAAGTGGCGGAAATTTCCCGCGCGGAGCTCGGCAAAGGCGCGGATCCAGAGATCGTGATATCCGATGTTGCTCCTTTGGATGAGGCGGGGCCCGGCGAGATCAGTTTTCTCGACAACAAGCTCTATCTTTCTCTCTTCACGGAAAGCCGGGCCGGCGTTTGCCTCGTCGATCCCGGTTTGGCCTCGAAAGCGTCTTCGCATATGACCTTGTTGCTGACAAAGGAGCCCTGCCACGGCTTTGCTCGCGTCGCCGACGCCTTTTATCCGGAGCCGGCGCCGGAGCCAGCCACCGCTCCGTCGGCTTCCGTCTCCGATCGGGCGGCGATCGGCGAGGGCTGCCGGATTGAACCGGGCGTGGTGATCGGAGCCGGCGCCGAGATCGGCCGTCGCTGCCGCATCGGCGCCAACACCGTCATCGGCGGCGGGGTGGTTCTGGGCGACGACTGCCGGATTGGTCCTTCGGTTACCCTGTCCTATCTGATCGCCGGCAGCCGCGTCATCATCCATCCCGGCGTCCGTATCGGGCAGGACGGTTTCGGCTTTGCCCTTGGCGAGAAACAACATATCAAGGTGCCGCAGCTTGGCCGCGTACGCATCGGCGATGACGTCGAGATCGGCGCCAACACCACCATAGATCGCGGCGCCGCATCCGATACCGTGATCGGCGGCGGCTGCAAAATTGATAATTTGGTGCAGATTGGCCATAACGTGCGGCTTGGACGGAATTGCGTGGTCGTCTCACAGGTCGGGATATCCGGGAGCACCATGATCGGGGATTCCGTCATGCTGGGTGGCCAAGTCGGCTTGGCGGGGCATTTGCGCATCGGTGACGGCGTCCGTATCGCCGCCCGCGGCGGCGTCATGCGTGACATCGATGCCGGGACAACCGTGGGCGGCTTTCCGGCGGTTCCCATGCGCGAGTGGCTGAGGGGCGTTGCCTTCATCAAACGCATGAGCAAGAGATAGACGATGGACGAGGACTCACCATCGACGCTGGGAAAAACCCTCGACATCAACCGGATCAAGGAAAAGATCCCGCATCGCTATCCTTTCCTGATGATTGACAAGGTGATCGGCTTGGTCGCCGACACCCGCGCCGTCGGCGTTAAAAACGTTTCCATCAACGAGGCCTTTTTCCAGGGTCATTTTCCGTCCCAACCCATCATGCCGGGCGTCCTGATCATCGAGGCC
>JAUXMA010000366.1 GCA_030623425.1 Rhodospirillaceae bacterium | reverse complement strand
CGGGGGAGCGGGCCGGTGCCGACCAATCTTGAAATGCTCTAGCCAGCGGGCGTGCTCTTTTCTATAAAAGAGCGTATGAATGGGAGAACCGGCGCCGGCAAGGATGACTTCGGCGCCGGCGAGGAACAAAACCAGCAACAGATCACGAGGACCGATGCTTTCCAGTCTGTTTGGATTCCTATCCGCCGATATGGCCATCGATCTAGGGACGGCCAACACCCTTGTCTACGTCAAGGAGAGGGGCATCGTGCTCAATGAACCGTCGGTCGTCGCCATCGCCGAAACCAAGGGTAAGAAACAGGTTCTCGCCGTCGGCGAGGAAGCCAAGCAGATGCTCGGCCGCACGCCGGGCAACATCACCGCCATCCGGCCCTTGCGCGACGGCGTCATCGCCGACTTCGAAGTCGCCGAGGAGATGATCAAGTATTTCATCCGCAAGGTCCACAACCGGCGTAGCTTCGCCAGCCCCCTGGTCATCATCTGCGTTCCTTCGGGCTCAACGGCGGTCGAACGCCGGGCCATCCAGGACTCCGCCGAAAGCGCCGGCGCCCGGCGCGTGTGGCTGATCGAGGAGCCGATGGCGGCGGCCATCGGCGCCGGCCTGCCGGTGACCGATCCGACGGGGTCGATGGTGGTCGACATCGGCGGCGGCACCACGGAAGTGGCAGTCCTTTCGCTGGGCGGCATCGTCTACTGCAAGGGCGTGCGGATCGGCGGCAACAAGATGGACGAGGCCATCATCGGCTACATCCGCCGCAACCATAACCTGCTGGTCGGGGAAAGCAGCGCCGAGCGCATCAAGGAGGAGATCGGCTCCGCCTGCCCGCCGGAATCCGGTGAGGGTGCGACCATAGAGATCAAAGGGCGGGACCTGATGAACGGCGTGCCCAAGGAGTTGGTGATCAGCGAGCGCCAGATCGCCGAAAGCCTGGCCGAGCCGGTCGCCGCCATTATCGACGCGGTCAAGGTGGCGCTCGAACACACCGAACCGGAACTGGCCGCCGACATCGTCGATAAGGGGATCGTGCTGACCGGCGGCGGCGCCCTACTCGGCAACATCGATTACGTTCTCAGGCACGCCACCGGCCTGCCCGTTTCCATCGCCGACGATCCCATGTCCTGCGTGGTGCTGGGCACCGGTCGGGCTCTCGAGGAAATGAAAAGACTTAAGAACATTTTGATGACCATGTATTGATGTGCTGGTAAAATTTAAAGTGCATTTTAATACTTTAACGTTATTGCCTTCTTGACAGTCAACCGTTTAAAATCATTTTTCCGGCGGATCTCGGCGATGGAGCAAGGGGTTTGAACGCAAGAGGAATGGTTTGAAAGAACATCCGCGGTCGGCGCAACGCGTAGCTACGCAAATCAAAAGCCTGGCCCAACGTTTCACTTATCTTGGCTTGGTCGGGGCGGCCTTTTCCTTGATGCTGTTGGGCAAGGCGGACATGGTGATGATGGAACGCTTGCGCGCCCATGTCACCGATGCCATCGCTCCCATCCTGGATGCTCTGTCCCGTCCCGTCGCCACCGTCTCCGAGATGGTCGATCAAGTTCGCGAACTGGCTCGGTTGCGGGTGGAAAACAGCCGCTTGCGCGACGACAAGGCGCGACTCCTGCAATGGCAGGCGGTGGCCCGCCGGCTGGAAACGGAGAACAAAGCGTTACAATCCCTGCTCAATTTCGCGCCCGGGCCAAAGGCCAGTTTCGTCACCACCCGGGTGATCGCCGATTCCGGCGGTGTTTTCGCCCACAGCCTGGTTGTCAATGCCGGTTCGCGCGGCGGCATCGCCAAGGGACAGGCGGTCATCACCGGCGATGGGTTAATTGGCCGGATCGCCGGCGTCGGTATCCGTTCGGCCCGAATCCTCCTGATCTCCGACATCAACTCCCGCATTCCGGTGCTGGTCGGGACGACGCGGATTCGCGCTATCCTTGCCGGCGACAACTCCAACCGGCCGCACTTGATCCATCTGCCGGCGGCGGTGTCGGTTTTGCCCGGCGACCGCGTCGTCACCTCGGGCCACGGCGGCGCGTTCCCGTCCGATCTACCGATCGG
>JAUXMA010000035.1 GCA_030623425.1 Rhodospirillaceae bacterium | reverse complement strand
CGAGGATGAAATCCTCCTCGCCGCCTTGGCGCACGTTCCCTTCGACGGTTGGACGATGAAGGCCCTGAAACTGGGCGCCGCCGATTTGGGCTTGCCCCCTGACAGGGCGCTACGCGCCTTTCCCTACGGCGCGCTGCAAGCCGCCGAACGATTCGCCGATTACGCCGACCGGCGAATGCTGGCCGAACTGGACCGTTTGGATATGGAATCCATGCGGGTGCGCGAGCGGGTGGCGGCGGGCGTGCGCCTACGCTTGCAAGCCTTGGGCGCTCACCGCGAGGCGGTGCGGAGGCTGCTTACCTTCCTGGCGCTGCCTGGCCACGCCGTGGCGGCGGCGAAGATGACTTGCAAAACCGTCGACGCCATCTGGTACGCCGCCGGCGACACCTCGGCCGATTTCAATTACTATAGCAAGCGCGGCCTGTTGCTCGCGGTCTACACGGCGACGCTGCTTTACTGGCTGGGCGATGATTCGGACGGCTTCGCCGAAACCTGGGGTTTTCTCGACCGCCGCCTCGCCGGGGTTATGAAAATCCCCGCGTGGCGAGCGAAGCTGGCCCGCAAACTGACCTGCCCGCCGTGGCCGGCGCCGCCGCGCATGGCGGGCGAGAAGCACGCTTAACCCTGACACTGTTCACTTGCCGCCGGCGAGGTGTTTTCACTCGTCGGGAACGGCGGCGACGCCGGCCGTCTGCCCGGCGCGGAATTCGTCGAGGGCGGCGGCGACGGTCTCGTCGCCAAGGGCGACAATGGCGGCCGCCAGCAAAGCGGCGTTGACGGCGCCGGCTTTGCCGACGCCGAGCGTTCCGACGGGCACGCCGGAAGGCATCTGCACCATCGACAGGAGCGCGCCGAGGCCGCCCAAGAGTTTGCTTTCCATGGGTACGCCCAGTACCGGCAACGGAGTCAGCGCCGCCGCCGCGCCGGGCAGAGCGGCGGCCATGCCGGCGCCGGCGATGAGCACTTTCAGGCCCCGCCCCTGGGCGCCGGTGGCGTATTCCTCCAGGCGTTTCGGCGTCCTGTGGGCGGAGATGACGCGGGTTTCCGAAGACACCCCCAGCTTGTCGAGGGTTTCGGCGGCGTGGCGCATGATCGGCCAGTCGGACCGGCTGCCCATGATTATGCCGACGGTGGGGGCGGCGTTGGTCATCAAAAGCGGTTCCTTGTCTTGAGGCGGGATGGAAAAAAGCGACAATTATATGGATTGACGCCGCGATCGCCAAGGCGGCGCCCGGAATCGCTTTTTTCGCGACGGCTGGAGTGTTAGCCTCAAAGGCGTAAATGGTGAAAGCGGAAAGCCGTGGTAGACGTCGATAAAATGAGCGCCATCAGCCCGATCAACGCCGCCGACACCAAAGGCGGGCAAGGGCAGGCGCCACCTGAACAGGACCGCAGGCCGCCGCCGAAGCCGCCGCGGCCGCCGCGCCGCGAGAGCGTCTCCGATGTCGCCTTCATCATGGGCATTCCGGCGGCGGAGATGACGCCCAAGGTGCAGGAAGCCATCACCGATATCCTGCATGAGTTCGACCATCAGCGCCAGCAACTGGAGCATTTTCGTGCCCATGTCGCCTATCTGGAGGAGGCCGCCGACAGCCATTCCTTTTTGCCGGTGAAAAGCCGGCGCGGCCTGATGCGGGAACTTTCGCGTCACCAGCTCATCGCCGAACGGGCGGAAACCGCCAACAGCTTTGTCTATATCCGCATCCGCGCCATCGATGCTATCGGCGACGAACTGGGCCATTTGGCGGCGGAAGAGGCGCTGAGACATGCCGCCACGATCCTCCGTCAAGGCCTCCGCGCCAGCGACGCCATCGGCTACCTCGACGGCAACGTTTTCGGTATCGTCTTGACCCTTGCCGATAGCGAGACCGCTTTGGCAAAAGCCCGCGACCTCACCGCCGCCATCGAAAGGCAACCGTTCTCCTGGCGGGGCGTCGGTCTTGAACTTGAGGCGGCTTTCGGCCTCCACGCCATCGCCGCCGGCGACAGCCCCGAGGAGATCATCGATGCCGCCAACCGCGACTTGCTGGCCCGGCGTAAAGCCGGCGGCGGCGGTACGGGCGGCGGGTAAGACCGCTGGCCTTGGCGACAGGGCGGCACGGTGGGTCAGGCGATGATGTCGGGCAGCAACTGGTTTTCCAACCGGGTGATCTGGTCTTTCAGCGCCAGTTTGCGTTTTTTCAGCCGCTGCACCTGCAGCTGGTTGTAGACTCCATTCTCGGAGATGCGGGCGATCACTTCGTCGAGATCGCGATGCTCGGACCTCAGTTCCGCGAGCTTTGCCTTGAGGGAGTCGATTTCTTCCATTTACCTCGCTCGGCGACGGCTCCTGAATGCCCTATCGGATGAAAGCCCCATCATAACAAATTCTTGAAAGAAGCGGTATGGCCGATGACGGGGTCTCTTGGCGCCGGCCCGGAAGTCGCTTGCCGCGCCGCGCCGAGGCCCATTTCCTGGATTTTTCGGGGTTGTTGAGGTATGATGGTGTTTCGAGGCGAGATATTCACTCTCTCTACTTGAATGGAAGGAATCTGCCATGAGTCTTGACGAGCGTATCGAGTCCCTTAAGTCCAAACATCGTGCTCTTGAAGACGCCATCGAAAAAGAAACCAGCCGTCCCCTTCCCAACGACCTTGAAATCAGCACCCTCAAAAAACAAAAACTTCGGATCAAGGACGAGCTCGCCAGTCTCGCTTCCCAATAACAAACATGAACAGGCCGCGAACGCGGCGCGCCGGTTTGCGTTTTTGCCAACGCTTTGCGGCGGCGAGAAGTTTCCGCTACCCTTTGTTTCCTCCTTTCGGCATATCCAGCAAGGCGGCACCGACACTTTGGCGCACCGGCGACGACATGCCGGCGCGGCGAGGATCGGAACATGGAAATTAATGAACTGTTCGGCATCCTTGGCGTCAACGCCCGAGCCCTTGCGAAAGGCGACCTTATCGTTCGTTCGCCCATGGATGGCGCCGAGATCGCCAGGCTAAGGACGGATTCCCCCGCCGACGTGGAGAACAAGGTCGCCCTTGCCGACGACGCCTTCCTGGAATGGCGGCGGGTGCCGGCGCCCAGGCGCGGTGAACTCATTCGCCTTTTCGGCGAGCAACTGAGGGCGCTGAAAGACCCGCTGGGCAGACTGGTGAGCGTGGAATGCGGGAAAATTCTGCGGGAAGGCTTGGGCGAGGTCCAGGAGATGATCGATATCTGCGACTTCGCCGTCGGCCTGTCGCGCCAGCTTTACGGTCTCACCATCGCCTGCGAGCGGCCCGGACACCGGATGATGGAGACCTGGCATCCGCTGGGTCCCGTCGGCGTGATCACCGCCTTCAACTTCCCGGTCGCCGTATGGGCGTGGAACTTCGCCTTGGCCGTGGTCTGCGGCGATCCGGTGGTGTGGAAGCCTTCCGAAAAGACACCGCTCACGGCGCTCGCCTGCCAGGCCCTGTTCGGCAAGGCGCTGGCGCGCTTCGGCGAGGCGCCGCGAGGGCTCTCCCTGGTGGTGATCGGCGGCCGCGGTATCGGCGAGCGCTTGGTCGACGACCGCCGGCTCAAGCTGATCAGCGCCACCGGCAGCTGCCGCATGGGCGGCGCCGTCGGGCCACGGGTGGCGGCGCGCTTCGGCCGGGCGCTTTTGGAACTCGGCGGCAACAACGCGATGATCGTGGCACCGTCGGCCGATCTCGATCTGGCGGTGCCGGCGATCCTGTTCGCCGCCGTCGCAACCGCCGGTCAGCGCTGCACCACGCTTCGCCGCCTGATCGTGCACGAGGACATCCACGACGACCTCGTTCCCCGTCTCAAGAAAGCTTACCGGACAATTGCCATCGGCGATCCCCTGGACGCCGAGAGCCTCGTCGGCCCACTCATCGAAACGGCCGTTTGCGAGGCCATGCGCGACGTGCTTGCCAGGGCGGCCGGCGAGGGCGGAACCGTGTTCGGAGGGGAGCGGGTCCTCGAGGACCGCTATCCGGACGCCTGCTACGTCAATCCGGCCATCGTCGAGATGCCGGAACAGACCGCTACCGTGGCCGAGGAAACCTTCGCTCCCGTTCTCTACGTGATGAAATACCGGGACCTCAAGGAAGCCATCGCCATCCACAACCGCGTGCCGCAGGGGTTGTCGTCGAGCATCTTCACCACCGACCTCCGCGAAGCCGAGATTTTCCTGTCGGCCGAGGGCAGCGACTGCGGCATCGCCAACGTCAACATCGGCCCCAGCGGCGCCGAGATCGGCGGCGCCTTTGGCGGCGAGAAGGAGACGGGCGGCGGCCGCGAGGCCGGTTCGGACGCCTGGAAGAACTACATGCGCCGGGCCACCAACACCGTCAACTATTCCAATGACCTGCCGCTCGCCCAAGGGATTTCGTTCGCACAGGGCTAGTGGCCTGCATGATCGCCACGAATCGCTTTTTCCACCAGGGCGGCGGCCAAGCTAGCGAATTTTTTGGGCCGGAAATAACCGCGCCGGAGAAACGATTTCCCGTTGCGCGGCGACAACCGGCAGTTCCCGTGTCCGGCCGTCAAATCCGGCCCGGATCAGGCCGAAAACGGAAGACACGGCCAAGGCCAAGGCGTCGCCCGGGTCGGAGCGTTGAAGATAGCGGGCCAGGAACAGGGCGGTGAAGGTATCGCCCGCTCCCTTGGCTGAAACGGGAATGCGCGGCGTTGTCACCAGCCAGGCATTCGTTCCGGCGACCGCCACGGTCCCGACGGCGTCGGCGTCATCCACCGTAACGGAGGTCACCACAACCATCCTGGACGCATCCCGCCCGACCACATCGGCGGCGCCGACGGCGGCGGCGGAAGATGCGATCGCAAGGCCGGAAAGAAACTCCATTTCAAAAGTGTTGGCGATGACCATGTCCGCCGACGGCACGGCCTCGGATTTGAAAAAAGCCATCTGTTCGTCGCCAACGTAAAAACCTTCCTCGTGATCGCCCATGACCGGATCGCAGACGTAAAGGGCATCGGGGTTGGCGGCTTTGATCTCGGCGGTCGCCCCGAGCACCACCCGGCCGGTTTCGAGACAGCCGAGATAGCCGCTTAATATTGCCCGGCATTGGGGATAGACGCCGCGTTCGCCGATGCCTTTGATGACGTCGGCGACCTCGCTCGCCGGCAAGACCCGCCCACGCCAATCGCCGTATCCGGGATGGTTGCTGAACTGAACCGTCGCCACCGGCCAGACCTCGTAGCCCAGCCGCTGCAAAGGAAACACCGCCGCGGCGTTGCCGACATGCCCGTAAGCGACCTGCGATTGGATGGAAAGAATGGTCATGAAGCGACGCGGTTCAGGATGCTAGAGTTTCCGTCCCGACCATGCCACGGACCGGCAGCCGTTGATACGCTCTACTTCAATAAGTTTTGCCCAAAAATGAAGCGCCAGGTGCACGGATCCTGGGAAACCCGTGCAACGTGCCGACAGCGAAACGACACTCCTGACGCCTCATTGAAGCCGGCTAGGCTCCATGCACACGAAAGCGCTTATCGCTTTCAACCACCCGTTTCCGCAAGCGCACCCTGGGCATGGGAACCGGTTGCGGGGCGGGGTGGCGACGGTCCGTTTTGGCCAGCCCCGTTGCCGGGGCTGTTCCGTCACGGGCCACCATCGGCGGAAAGCCTTGCTAAAACATGCGAACCTTCAAGGGCGAAAACGAAGTAAGCCTTGGCTCCTTCGCTCAAATCCCCCCGGAGGCGCGAAACCTCAAGACCGGCGGTCCAGCCTGACCAGCAGTCTGTACCCCCATCCTCGCGGCGAACACTCCAGCCCGACAACAGCCGAACTCTCGCGGCTCCGCCTCACGGAGCGAGCCAATCCCCCGCAGGGAAGGGCCGACCCTTCCGCGAAATAAGGTCCGCCTCGCTTAAACCGAGGCTTTCCGTCAACAACCGATGGACGCACTCCCGGGCCGAAACCCGTCGCCGCCTTCACCGGTCGCCAGCACCCCAGGCTTGGCCAACGCACCATGCGCCGGCTTCCCCTCGGGACAACCACTTCTTGAACGTCGGGAAAATCCACAAGGAAAGTTCCAATCGCCAAGAAAAAGCTGCTTTTACGCTTTCGCGCACGATTTGTATGCTGTAAATATAAAGATCTTTTTTCAATTGAAATTTTGCAAATTCATAAAGTTTTCTGTGTATAAATTCCCTATATTTACACATTTCACCCACAAGTTATCCACACGTTCATACACATTACTTTATCAACTTCCTGAAAAAACTTTATCAACTTCCTGAAAAACCAACCCTTTATGCGGGAAGTCCTGGTTCGGCAATTAATACCAACCTGCGCAACGGCGCCGAAACGGACGGTGGTGTTTATCGGTCGGTTTTTCAGACGGTGGACATTGACTCGAATTTGTCGAGCGTTTAAACGAAACCGACGCAGTCAGAATTCATTCCGGGTTTCCCGCCGCCGATTTTCCCTGTCCTAGTGGTCCAAATCTGGCATATGGTACCCATACGACGGCTTTCCGAGTTCATCCGGCTAGGCGCGTGGCGCGCCTGCCTGCGCGAAGCCGGAGCTTCGCTTCGGCAAAGGCAGGCCGTGATGCCTTCGCATCACAAGCGCCGCGCAACGCCGCCGAGGGGGCTCGGAAAGCCGCCCTTGTGGTCGCGTTATCCGCTTCCTCGGGGCGTCAGGCACCCTTGACGATGTGCCGGCATCGCCGGCGGGCGCCTTTCTGCCGAGGAAACGGATAACGCGATCGTATGGGTACCATATGTCAGATTTGGACCACTAGGGTTCCGAAAGCGATGCCGCGGACGGTTTTTGTCGTTTCGTTTCTGCTTCTGGCGGCAGGCTGCGACACCTTGTTCGGCGAAGAAGGTTGGTTCAGCAGTTCGAGTACAGCGTTGCCCGGCGAACGCATTTCCGTGCTCCTTCATCAAACGGCCCTGGTCCCCGACCCCGGTTTGATGGATGTCAACATCCTGCTGCCGGCGCCGACCGCCAATTCCGACTGGCCCCAACCCGGCGGCAATGCCAATCACGCAATGCAACACATCAAGGTCAACGACGTTCTGCAACGCGCATGGTCTACCGATGTGGGGGCCGGAGCCGATGACGAGGAACGCCTCATCGGCTCGCCGATCGTCGCCGCCGGGCGGGTCTTCGTCATGGACGCGGAAACCCTGGTCAGTGCCTATAGCGCCGATACCGGAAAGCGGCTGTGGGAGATCGAACTGACTCCCGAAGAGGAGGACGACGGACATATCGGCGGCGGCCTCGCTTATGATCAGGGCCGGATTTTCGTATCCACCGGCTTTGCCCAATTGATCGCACTCAACGCCGAAACCGGGACCGAGCTGTGGAGGAAATCGGTTCCAGGCCCCATGCGGACGGCGCCGACGGTCCGCGGCGGCCGGGTGTTTGCCGTCACCGTCGACAATAAGCTGCATGTCATGAATGCCGCCAACGGCAACAATATTTGGACCCATTCCGGCATTTTCGAAACCGCCAGCATGTTGGGTGGCGGCAGCCCCGCCGTCGATGCGGGAGTCGTGGTGGTGCCTTATTCCTCGGGCGAACTGGTCGCCTTGAAAGTGGAAAATGGCCGTGTCCTTTGGTCGGACTCCCTGGCTTCGAGGCGGCGGACCGATCAGGCCTCGACAATGTCGCACATTCGCGGCCGTCCGGTTATCGACCGCGGGCGGGTGTTCGCCATGAGTCACGGCGGGGTCGCGGTATCCATCGACCTGCGCACCGGACAGCGGATTTGGGAGAAGGAAATCGGCGGTCTGGAAAACCCGTGGGTGGCGGGTGATTATGTTTTCCTTTTGACCGTTGATTCGGAAGTCGTTTCCCTCTCGCGCAAGGACGGAGGCATTCACTGGGTGCGGGCGCTTGCCCGCTACGAGAACGAAAAAGACAGGGAAGATCCCATCGTCTGGACCGGACCCATTCTTGCCAGCGACCGCTTGATCGTCGGCGGTTCCAACGGCGAGATCCTGGCGGTGTCACCTTACACGGGACAGATCCTGGGCGTCGAGGAATTGTCGGACGGCATCTCCGTGCCTCCCGTGATCGCCGGTGGCAGCATCTACTTCCTCTCCGACGACGCCGATCTGGTCGCTTACCGTTAACCCTTGTTTCCGAACCATGACTTTCACCGTGGCCATCGTCGGCCGCCCCAACGTCGGCAAGTCGACTCTTTTCAACCGGCTGGCCGGGAAACGCCTGGCCATCGTCAATGGCAAGCCCGGCGTCACCCGCGACCGCCGCGAGGGCGAGGCCCGTCTGGGCGATCTTAGTTGTACCGTCATCGACACCGCCGGACTCGACGAAGCCTCGGCGAACAGCCTCGAGGCGCGCATGTTGGCGCAAACGGAACGCGCCCTTGCCGACGCCGACCTCGCCTTGATGTTGATCGACGCCCGCGCCGGGTTGACGCCACTCGACGAACATTTCGCCCACTGGCTGCGGCGCAAACCAACACCGGTGATCCTCGTCGCCAACAAGTGCGAAGGCGGCGGCGGCAAGGCGGGGCTGTGGGAAGCTCACGCCCTCGGCCTCGGCGATCCCATCGCCGTTTCCGCCGAGCATGGCGAGGGGATGGGCGAGCTCCATCAGGCGCTGGCGCCCCTCGCCGGGAGGGAAGTATCGTCGGAAGAGGAAACCAGCCAGGAGCAGCGGCCCCTGCAACTGGCCATCGTCGGCCGCCCCAACGTCGGCAAGTCGACACTCGTCAATCGCCTTTTGGGCGAAGAGCGCCTGTTGACCGGCCCGGAAGCGGGGATCACCCGCGACGCCATCCCGGTTTCGTGGACCTTTCAGGGCCGCGACATCCGCCTCGTCGACACCGCCGGACTGCGCCGCAAATCGAAGGTCGGCGAAAAGCTGGAAGGGCTTTCCGCCAGCGACGCGTTGCGCGCCATCCGCTTCGCCCAGGTCGTCGTCCTCGTGGTGGACGGCGAAGCGGGGATGGAAAAACAGGACCTGAACATCGCCCGCTTGGTCGCCGACGAAGGCCGGGGGCTCATTCTCGCCATCAATAAATGGGAGCTGGTCAAGGACCGCGAGGCGGCGTTGCGGCGTCTGCGCGACCGCCTCGGGACCTCGCTTGCACAAGCCCGCGGCGTTTCCCTGCTGACGCTCTCGGCACTCACCGGCGGCGGCGTGGACAAGCTGCTGCCCAAGGTGCTGGCTGTTTTCGAGCTGTGGAGCCGGCGGGTCGCCACCGGCGAACTCAACCGCTGGCTCGCCGAAGTCGGCGAGCGCCATCCGCCGCCGGTGTCGAAAGGCCGGCGCGTGCGGCTGCGCTATATCACCCAGGCGAAATCGCGGCCGCCGACCTTCATCCTTTTCGCCAGCCGCCCCGAAGGCCTGCCGGACTCCTACCTGCGCTATATGCCGAACGAGCTGCGCGAGGCTTTCGACCTCCCCGGCGTGCCGATCCGGCTGCACCTGCGCAAGGGCCGGAACCCTTACGCCAGGGGCTGAGGCCAACGGCCCTTAAGAATCGGCGTTCGAAACGGGCAAGCGTTTCTTGGGCCTCGTCCTCGCCGTAGCCGGTGAAGGTAAGCGTCACCCGCCCGCCACCGGCGGCCAGATGGCGAGCGCGTCGCCTTCTTGCAAGGGCTGATCGCCGCGGGCGCCGGGAGCCAAATAGACCCCGTTGACCAGCACCAGGT
>JAUXMA010000063.1 GCA_030623425.1 Rhodospirillaceae bacterium | reverse complement strand
TTGCTCCAGCGCCCGCGTTGCCGCATCCACCAGCCGTTGCTCGCCGAAGCCGAGAGCCGTGCACCAAAGTCCGGCCAAGCCTTCGATATAGCCTTTTCCGTTCTCATCGAAGACGCGTACGCCCTTTCCCCTGGTAATGATCAAGGGCCCGGAGTCTTGAAATTTCTTGAGGTTGGTGTAGGGGTGCAAGTGGTTAGCGACGTCACGTTCCGACGCCGAGCTGCCAATATTGGTCATGTGCCTCAAACCTCGTTGCCGGAATCATCGAAGGAGCGGCCCCTACCTTGGCGAAGGCTGGCCACCGCTTCAATGGCTTTTCTTGGTGTCGCGCCGGAGACTATTCCGCCCACACGGACAGGGTTTCTTGCCGCCGCCGGATTTCCACCACCCGATGGTTGTTGGTATCGGCCAAAAGCAGGCGGTCGTTTCCGTCGGCGGCGACACCCGCTGGCTCGCTCACCGCCAGACAACTGTTATCGGCGCAGGTGAAACGCTTCTCGCCTAAATCATTGACCTGGCGGTTGTTAAAGGAGAGGACGCGAAGGCGGTTGTTGTAGCTGTCGGCGACCACCAGGGCGCCCTCGATCCAGGTCAGGCCCAGGGGATGCTGCAAGCGGGCCGTTTCGAAAGGGCCGTTAATGGCGCCAAAGTCGAGTAGCCCGGTGCCGACCAGGGTGTCGACACGGGACGGCGACTTGAGGTTAAGGGCGCGGACCGATGAGGTTTCGCTGTCGGCGAAGTAAAGAGTTCCGGCTTTTCCGTCGAGGGCGAGGCCACTGGGTTGGGCTAAAAGCGCCTCCATGGACGGGCCGTCGATGATGTCCTCGCCGCTGGTCCCGGCGAGAGGACGGACTTGATTCGATGCCAAATCGAGTTCGCCCAATTGGTGGGTCCCGGCGTTGGCGAAGAACAGACGTTCCCCGGCGAGCTCAAGGTCCCAGACCGAAGCCAGCACGGCCTCGCTACCGGGCGCCGGCCCGCAAAGCGCCATGCCGCGCTCGCCGGTTCCGGCGAGGGTAATGATTTCATCCTTTTCCAGGTCGATCAGGCGGATGGCGTGATTGCCCGTGTCGGCGACATAGATGACGCCGGCGCCGCAGATCAGGCCCTGCGGGCTGTGAAAGGCGCTGTTGGCTGCGTCGCTGTCGATGAAACCCGCTTCGCCGCCGCCGAAGCGCCTGACTTCGCAACCGTCGTCGTCGAGGATGACGATCTGATGGTGGCCGCTGTCGGCAACCGCCCAAAGCTTGCCGTCGCCGGCTCCGCGAAGCGGTTTGATTTTGCCGGGAAAGCGCAACAGGCCGTCGGTTTTGGTTGGCCGACGCAAAGCCAGGCGTTTCGGCGCCATCATGCCTTTGTCCTTCCAGTCGCCGAGCATTTTGCCGATTCCCCTGGTCAGCTGCAGGCGATCGGGTTCCCCGGGAACGCTGCCGATAATCATGCCGTCGGGCGAGAGGAACAGCAAGGTCGGCCAGGCGCGCACGCAATAGGCCCGCCAC
The DNA here is from genome assembly GCA_030623425.1 of Rhodospirillaceae bacterium. Lineage (GTDB taxonomy): Bacteria > Pseudomonadota > Alphaproteobacteria > Rhodospirillales > 2-02-FULL-58-16. The sequence goes on along the minus strand of JAUXMA010000063.1, from coordinate 6,593 downwards.
AGGGTCATTTCGGGATCATGAACGACCGGGTGGCGAATGTCGTAGCGGGCGATGGCCTGGGCGACGTTGGCGGCGTCTCGCTCGGCCTCGAACTTGGGCGAGTGGATGCCGATGACCACCACTTCCTCGGGGAACGTCTCCTCGATCACCTTGAGGGTGGACAGGACATGCATGCAGTTAATGCAGCAGAAGGTCCAGAAATCCAGAATCACCAAGCGGCCGCGGAGGTCCTCGAGGGAAAGCGGACGCTCGACGTTGAACCAGCGCAAGCGGCTTCCCGTCAAATCCGGGGCATGGCTCAGACCGAACATGGCAGCATGTTTCCCATTTCCCCGCCTTCCACCGGATTCGCTCCGTTACAGATTGGGACCGGGCGCCGACAATTCCAGAGGCGGCGTCAATCCGTCGCCTTCGGGTCGAGGGCGTCCTGCAGGCCGTCGCCGAGAAAATTAAGGGCGATGACGGTGATGAAAATGAGCATGCCCGGCCACATCGCCAGTCCCGGCGCCGTCCAGATCAGTTCCTGGGCGTTGGTCAAGAGATTTCCCCAGCTGGGGATCGGCGGCTGGATGCCGAGGCCCAAAAAACTCAACACCGATTCCAGCAGGATGACGTTTCCCACCGACAGCGTCGTGGCGACGATCACCGGCGAAATCAGGTTGGGCAGGATATGCACGGTCATGATCCTGAAACCGCCGGCGCCGTAACCGCGCGCCGAGAGCACGAAATCGCGTTCGCGCACCGTCAACGCGGCGCCGCGCACCAGCCGCGCCACCGTCGTCCAGCCGACGAGGGCGACGATGGCGATGATCCGGTAAAGGCTGACGTATTGCGATTGCACCAAAGATGACGGCAGGCCAAGTTTATCAAGGTCCACCGCCGCCAGGACGATCAGCAGCGGCAGCAGCGGCAGGGCGATGACGCTGTCGGTGAAGCGCATCAGTAGCGCGTCCAGGCGGCCGCCGTAAAAACCCGCCAAGAGGCCGATGGCGGTGCCGATCAGCGCCGCCACGACGGTCGCCGTCAGCCCCACCAGGAGGGATATCCGGCCGCCATAAAGGAGGCGGATGAAAAGATCCCGTCCCAGTTCATCGGTGCCCAGGGGATGGGCGGCCGAGGACGGAGCGAAGCGGTTCAGCAGGTCCACCGCTTCCCAGTCCAGCCCGAGGATCGTGGCGATCAATGGCGCCGTCGCCGCAAGCGACGCCAACACCGCCAGCACGACGGCGCCGGCAATGGCCAGCCGGTGACGGCGGAAACGCTTCAACGCCAAGGCCATCATGCCGTCGGCCGTATCGACCATCGGTCCTCTCATCGGTATGAAATCCTCGGGTCCAACCAGGCATAGGCGAGGTCGGCCAACAGGTTGCCGATCAGGATCAACAAGGTGACGAACAGCAGCGCCACCAGGGCCAGATTGTAGTCGTTGCCCATGATGGCATCGAAGATCAGCTTGCCCATGCCGGGATAGGCGAAAACCGTCTCGGTGATGAGCGCCCCGGAGAACAGAAATCCGAAATCGAGGGAGACGATGGTCACCACCGGGATCAACGCGTTGCGAAGGGCGTGTCCGAGCACCACCCGGGCTGGGCCGGCGCCCTTGGCGCGGGCGGTGCGGATATAGTCCTGGCGCAGGGCCTCGATCATGGCGGCGCGCATGTATCGGGTATGGCCGCCAACGCTGGCGATGGTGAGGTTGGCCACCGGCAGGACCAGGTATTTGGCCTGATCCCAAAAGCCATCGCCGCCCAAGGCGGCGACGCCGCCGGCCGGCAGGACGCCGAGAAAGACGGAAAAGACGATGATCAGCAACAAGGCCAACCAGAAGGCCGGCAGCGAGATGCCGGCGAAGGCCAGCAAATTGATGGTGTAATCGGTTTTGGAATAAGGCCTTATGGCGGCGGCCATACCGGCCGGCAGGCCGATCAGAAGCGACAGGCACAAGGTTATTCCCAGCAACCGGACGGTGTTGGCCAGCGCCGGCAACAGGGCCTCGGGCACCGGTTTCGCGTACAAGCGTGAAAAGCCGAAGTCGCCGCCGACCGCCGCCCCAAGCCAGTTCAGATAACGCTCGGTGATGGGTTTGTCGAGGCCGTAAAGGGCGCGCAACCTGGCCGCGTCCTCGGAGGTGATTTTCGGATCGGCGCTGATCATCAAGTCGATGGGATCGCCCGGCATCAATCCCATCAGCCAGTAGATGACGAAGGACATGACGGCCAACACCACGGCCGACTGGATTAGGCGTTGGAACAGGAAGCCGGTCATGTCCCGCCTTCGTTCTTGAAATGGCAGGCCACCTGGTGGCCGCTGTCGCCTTCAAGCTCCGGTCTCGACTCCCGGCACAGCGCCGCCGCCAACGGGCAGCGCGGGTGAAAGGGACAGCCGGAAGGCGGATCGAGAGGGCTGGGCGGATCGCCGGAGAGGCAGCCCGCCGCCGTTCTCTTGCCCCGTCCGATCACCGGCTGGGCGGCGATCAGGGCGCGGGTATAAGGGTGGCGCGGCGCATCGAACAGGGTTTCGGCCGCCGCCGTCTCGACGATCCGGCCCAGATACATCACCGCCACCCGGTCGGCGAAATGGCGGACCACCGCCAAATCGTGGCTGATGAAAAGATAGGTGAGTCGGCGCGAATCCCGCAGGTCCCGCAGCAGATTGAGTATCTGGCTCTGGATGGAGACATCGAGCGCCGAAACCGGCTCGTCGGCGATGACCAGGCAAGGTTGCAGGGCGATGGCGCGGGCGATGGCGATGCGCTGGCGCTGGCCGCCGCTGAACTGGTGCGGGTAGCGGCTCATGTCGCCGGCCTTGAGGCCAACCTGTTCGGCCAGCCTGACGGCTTTTTGCCGCCGCTCCGCCTTGTCGCCGAGGCCGTGAACGAGCAAGGGTTCGGCGATGATGGCGCCGACGGGCAGGCGCGGATTCAAGGAACCGTAAGGGTCCTGGAAAATCATCTGGACGCGGCGGCGCAGGGGCTTGAGCGAGCGGTTGCCGAGGCCGGTGATCTCGCTTCCCTCGAAACGCACCGATCCCGAGGTCGGCGGCTGAAGCATGGCGGCGGCGCGGGCGAGAGTCGTCTTGCCGCAGCCCGATTCGCCGACCAGGGCCAGGGTTTCGCCCTTGTCGAGGCGGAAGCTGACGGCGTTGACGGCGGCCAGCCAGCTTTTGCCGGCGAACGGGCCCTTGCCCCTGACCGGGAAGCGCTTGCAGAGGTCGCGGACTTCCAGGATCGGCGTATCGCTCATGGCGCCGCCTTCCAGCAGGCCACCCGCCGGCGCTCGCCGGCGGCCGCCAAGGTGGGCTCGGAAGCGCCGCATTCATCGTCGGCCAGCGGGCAGCGGTCGGAGAACCGGCAGCCCCGGGGCAGCGCCCCGAGGTCGGGGACCTGGCCGGCGATGGCGGCAAGTCTTGGCAGGCGCGGACCGGCGCCGGGCAGGGTTTCGATCAAGCCTCGGGTGTAGGGATGAAGGGGACGCTCGAACAGCTCGCCCGCCGGCGCCTGTTCGACGATGGCGCCGGCGTACATCACCGCGACTTCGTCGGCGATCTCGGAGATCACGCCCAGGTCGTGGCTGATGAACAGGATCGCCAGGCCCAGATCCCTCTGCATGGCCATCATCAGGTCGAGAATCTGGGCCTGGGTGGTGACGTCGAGCGCCGTCGTCGGCTCGTCGGCGATCAACACCTCCGGGCGGCAGATCAGCGCCATGGCGATCATCGCCCGCTGGCGCATGCCGCCCGAGAGCTGGTGCGGATAGTCGCCGGCGCGGGCGGCGGCGTCGGCGATGCCGACCCTGGCCAGCATTTCGACGGCGGCCTTCCAGGCCTCGGGCCTGGACGTCCGGCGGTGGATGCGAAGCGCCTCGGCGACCTGCGAGCCGATGCTGAAGACCGGGTTCAGGGCCGTCATCGGCTCCTGGAAGATCATCGAGATGCGGGCGCCGCGGATGTCTTCCATGCGCCGTTCCGGCAAACTCGGAAGATCATCGCCGTTGAAAAGGATTTGGCCGCCGGTGATAAGCCCCGGCGGCGGCACCAGACCCAGGATGGCGAGCGCCGTGACCGACTTGCCGCAGCCCGATTCGCCGACCAGGCCCAACGTCCGCCCGGCCGGCACCGCGAACGAGACCTTGTCGGCCGCCTTCAAAGGGCTGGCGTCGGTGGCGAAGACGACTTCCAGTTGGCGGACTTCGAGGGCGGCGGCGGCGGAGTCTTGCGAGGTTTCAAGTACTTCGGGCATGGGAGGACCGATTATCCGCGAACGGACCCCGAAATTCACCTGCAAGTCACGAAGAGGCAAGGAAATTCATCAAAACGCCAAGCGTTCTCTACTCCACCCGCCAGTTCTCGACCCACAGCGTCGAGGGAAACTGGTGTCCGGTGGGCTCGATGCCGTTCAGCCATTTCGGCAAGACGTAGGGCTCGGCGCGGAAGAAGAGCGGAATCACCGGCAATTCCTCGGCATAGATTTGCTGCAGCCGGCGCCACAGTTTCGCCCGTTCGCCGCGGTTCAGTTCGACCTCGATCCTGTCGATCAGCTCGTCCATCTCGGCGTTTTTGAAGCCGGTGTAGTTCTGGCCGGCGAAGTTGTTGCCCTCGTGCGGGACATGGGCCGAATGCAAGGTCGTGCGCGGGACGTTCTCGGGCGCCGAGATCCATGCGTACATGGCCATGGCGGAAAACTTCCTCTCGGTCACCGTCCGGCCGAAGAAGACGCGCGCCGGCTCGTTGCGGATGCGCACATCGATGCCCAACCGCTTCCACTGGCTTTGCAGCACCTGCTCGACCAGCTCGCGGGTGCGGTTGCCGGCGGTGGTCATGATCTCCAGGGTCAGTCTTTGGCCTTTTTTATTGTGGCGGACGCCGCCGCGCATGACCGTCCAGCCGGCCTCGGCGAGCAGCCCCGCCGCCGCCTTCTCGTCATGGGCGTACCTGGGAACATCCTCGGAGTACACCCAGTCCAGCGGGCTGACGCCGCTGTGCGCCACCGGCTGGCGGCCAGCGAAAAGCTGGCGGCTGATGACCTCGCGGTCGATGGCGTAAATCAGCGCCCTGCGCACCCGCTTGTCCTTGAGAATAGGGTTGTCCAGGTTGAGGTCGATATGCTCGTAGATCAGACCCGGCTTGTAGACGAAACGAAAGCGCGCGGCGTGGCGGCGCTCGAAGGCCAGGGCCTGATCGATGGTCAGGCCCAGCTCGCCGGCGATCATGTCGATGGCGCCGGAAAGCAAATTCGCTTCCAGGGCCGCCGTGTTGCCGATCATGCGCACGACGATGCGGCGGAAATAGGGCTTTTTCCCCCACCACCTGGGATTGCGCTCCAAGATCACGTGCGAGCCGGTCTCGACCTTGGCGATCAGGTAGGGGCCGAAGTAAAGGCCCTCGTTGGTGGTGTCGGTATCGAAAGCCGTGCGGTTCTTGTAAGCGACCGGATCGGCGAAATTCACCTCGTCGAGATGGGCGGGAATCAGTTCGAAGCCGCTGATGTCGGCGAAATCGAAGGTCAGCTTGTCGAAATGGAGGGTGAAGGTCTTGGCGTCGGCGGCGTCGATTTTGTAAATGCGGCGGTAGAGTTCCATGTTGCCGACGCCGCTTTTCGGATGCCGGCCCACCTTCCAGGTGAAGATCACGTCCTTGGTGCCGACGGGCACGCCGTCGCCCCAAAAGGCGTCGGCGCGGATGGTGTAGGTGACGGCGACGCCCTGCTTGCCGTCGGGCGTTTTTTCCGGCTCCGCCAAACCGTTTTCGATGCTCGGCAATTGGACGCAGAGCATGCAGACCAGTCGCCAGTTGGCGTCATAGACGGTGAATGGACGCCGGGTCATCGCCAAGACGTAAGTTTTCGCCAGCATGGCGTCGATATTGGGATGAAAGGTGGATGGAAACTGGGTGATGCCGATGACCAGGGTGTCCTTGGGCGCGGCCCTGGCCGGCGCCGCCAGGACCGCCAAGGCGAGGGCGGCGAGGGCGAAAAGGGCGGTGAAAAATCTCGGCATGTTCCTTCCCGGCGCGATGGTCGCAAGACTAGCATGACCGGTCGGGAGCCGACAGGGGGAGGTGAAAATGAGAAAAAAAACAGACCGCCGCCGTTATTGTGAGACAATGGACTTGTCAAAACCGTGCCCGCGAGATGGGCCATGATCGTCGTCTTCGACCTCGATAACACGCTTACGGACGAGACCGGGCGCAAGCTGCGGCCGGGGATCACGGCGCTGCTGGAAAGGCTCAACGCGAAGGGATACGAACTGGCGCTGTGGACCCAGTCGCCGAGGGCGCGGGCGCGGGCGGTGCTGAAGGATCATGGGCTGGAGCGCCATTTCGGCTGTTTCGTGTTTCGCGAGGACTACGACCCCGAGAACCGCGATCCGCCGAAGGACATCCGCGGGATAAGCGGCGGTTTCCTGGTCGACGACAACCCGGCGCACGTGAATTTCGTCCACCGGCTGGGCCTCGGCGGCTTCCTGGTCGCTCCCTACCGCGGAAGCCCTTACACCAATCCCTCCGAGCTCGTCCGCCTCTACCGCCGCGTCCGGGCGGCCCGCTGGAGACAACGCCTGCTCGGCGGGAACTGACCGGTTCGCTCAGGGGCGGAAGCC
>JAUXMA010000041.1 GCA_030623425.1 Rhodospirillaceae bacterium | reverse complement strand
GGGCAGGTTGGCGTGGGCCAAAAAGATCTATTGCGCCCGCGGCAGGATGGAAAACATGATCAAGGATCGCAAGCTCCACACCAAATCCGACCGATTAGCGAGCGGACCTCGCGGAGGTCCGGGACGCTCGGCGAGCATCCCTCGCTAATCCTGCCACCGGTGGGAAGCCAACCAGTTCCGGCTCTTCCTGCACACCGGCGCCTACTGGCTGTTGCATTGGCTTCGCCAGGCCGCACCTCGAAGGTCGCCGTGGCGCAAGGCGACATTCGAAACCCCGCGCCGCGCCTTTCTCAAGATCGCCGTGCGCATCGAGGAACTCGAATCCCGCCTCGGGATCGCCCTGCCTTCGGCCTATCCATACCGTCCGGCCCTCATGGCGACGGCGGGTTGCATCGCAGCACAAGGCCCCTAATCCAGGCGGCATGTGCCGCCGGATGAACCCCGAACGTCAACCTCCAACCCTGTAAAGCGGGCTTTCTCGTTGTGGTCGCCAAGCGTGTAGCCACCAGCGACAACTCCGTGCGTAGTGGATAGGCTCTTACTGTCGGAATGACCCTGCGGCGATTTAGGATAAACCGCATGCCGATATTTGCGCGACGATGCGACGACATTCGTCTCCCGCGACCCTGGATCGTGCTGGTGCTGGCGTTGCTGCCGACGGCCTGTGCGGCGCCGCCGCCCGCCCCGCCCCCGAGCCAAACCTACCTGGGCGCGAAGACCGTCATTTTCGTCACCAGCAACGGCTGGCACAGCGGCATCATCGTGGCGAAGGCCGACCTTCCTCCCGATCGGCTTCCCGAGACGGCGGATTTCCCCGAGGCGCGTTTTCTTGAGTTCGGCTGGGGCGACGCCGTTTTCTATCCGGCCAAGCAGATGACCCTTGGCAAGACGTTGCGCGCCGCACTCGTTCCGACACCGGCCGTCGTTCATGTCGTTGGCCTGAGGGCGGAACCGGCGCCCTCCTTCCCCAAGGCCGAGGTTGTTTCACTTCCGATCGACGACGAAAACTTCGGCCGTCTCGTCGATTTCGTCGACGCCAGCTTCGAGCGCTCCGGAGCCGCGCGCGCCGCCGCCACGGGACCAGGGCTCTACGCTACGAGCCGCTTTTATCCCGCAAAAGGCAGCTTTCACCTCTTCAATACCTGCAACACCTGGACCGCCCGCGCTCTCGCCGCCGCGGGGTTCGATGTCGGCGCGTCGGGGACGTCTCGCGCCGAAGCGCTGATGCAACAAGTGCGTGCCCTCGCCAGACCCCGATGACGCGGCCACCCCTTTGAGGTTGGCCGCTAATCGGCGGGATACTTAAGCTGATTTGAACGGATTCAAGGGGGATTTCTGTACATTAAAACCGAGCCCCATTCGTCCGTTTGCGGCTAAAAACCATAGTCAGAACCGATGCCGCCCGGCCACCGCTTTGCAACGGCAAGCCGGCATGCCAAGTGCAAGAGCTTGCCTCGCCCAGCTTTTGCAAATCACGTGGAACCGCGCCGGTGCCGCTTCAACGGGTAATGCTAAAACCGCCGTAACAATCTTTCGATGTAGTCCCGCTCCAGCTTCGGGCGTTGGCGTTCGCCGGCGCGGCGGCGCAGTTCCCGAAGAATTTTCCTGGCCCGGCGGATTTCCATCCGGTCGGGAATTTTGATTCGTTCGCCGAAAGCGTTTCCGAATGCTCCATCGGGAAACCGGCCGAAGGGATCGCGCCGCCAACCGGGCAGGCTTGCCGGCGATCCACGAACCGCGCCCAGCCTTCCGCTCAGCCGGCGGGCGATCCGTTGGGCCAAATCTTTCTGGGCTTGGCGTAATTTTTCCAAGGCTTCCCCTTGTCGCCGCACCGCCGTTTCGGGGCGGCCACGAGTGAACGATTCGACAGCCTCCCGCATGGCACGTTCCGCCTCGCCCAATTGTCGCGGGATTTTCCCCAGGGTCTCGTCGAAACGCAGCATCACGTCTCCCAGCCCATGGCGCAATTTGTCCTGTCGGGCGGCACTGCCTTCGGACCACGGCCGCGACTCCCGTTCCCGCCGGCGGCCTTGGCGGCGCCGTTCAGGACGGGCGTCGCCGCCGGGGCGCTCCCGTAACCGCCGAAACGATTCATCGAGCAGTTTTCGCTGTTGTTCGGCGAGCGCGTTGAGGTCTTGCATCAGGCCTAACACCTTTGTCAGCTCTTTGTCGGCTTCGCCAAGCGAGAGGGCGGCGCTAAAACCGTTGAGAAACCGTTCCAGTTCGGACAGCAACCGTCGGGCGGCGTCGACGGCGCCGGCGCGGGCCAGCTCCCGCGCCTCCTCGAGCAGTTGCCGCAAGTCGTCGTTTGTTATCAATTCGATGGGAATACCCGGGGGCATTTCCATCATTTTCCGGCCTTGCAAACGATCTTGCAAGGCCGCCAGGTATTTGTTCAACGCCCATTGCAGGGCATCCATCAAGCGGTCGATTTCCCCCGGCTTGGCGTTGTTGGCGAGGGCCTCCATCAGTTGCTTCTGGGCGCGTCGCAATTGCCGTTCGGCGAGGGAGAGTTTGCCGTCCTCGATTCCGATCGCCGTGTTCCATAACAACCTTTGAACCGAGGCAATGACAGTGCCGGTCCGATCGTGGAACAGCCTTGCCCGGGCGACGGCGAGGGCCAGAAAAACCACGGTCTCGTCGAAATATGGCTTGGCATCAACGGCGATTCCGTCGAGTGCCCGGGCGACTTCGGCGCCAACCCCGGCGGACGGGGTGGAGAGTTTTTTGCGCTCGGCAATGATCGCCCTGGCGATTGGGTGGTTGAAGGTCCGTTCGGGAAGCACCAATTGGGCGGCCCGACTTTTACCCCTTTGTCCGATCGCGTCCACGGCGAGCAGTCGGATTTGCACCGGCAACCCCGCCCAGGGATGGGCGGTCAGGTCCTGGACGGTGGTTCCCTGCGCCTTTTTCGAGCCGATGCCGGAAAATGGCAGCGCCAGCCGGATGATGGAGCCCCTGTCGGCGCCGCCACTTTCGTCGGCGCGCCGGATCACCGCCCGCAACCCGCCGAGCCCGTAATCGTCGCTGGCTTCGAAATCAAGGCGCAGGCGAGCCCCGCTGGCCGCTGTCGGCGTCTTGCCGAAAGCCACTTTGGGCGGGGCGTCGGCAATGACTTCGAGAGGCCAGGAGACGAGTTCCCGGCCATCGACATCGACGGCCAGCCGGTGGTCGCTGTCCTCGATGACGGCGTCGAGCCTGTGGCCACCGGAATCGAAGTCTTGCGGAGCAAGTTTGGCGAACTCAAGACGACGGCCTCCGAGCCAAAGCCGTGGCGCCGAACGAGTTCCTCCGGTCTGCGCCATAAGGGCGCTGCCGACGGGAACTTTCACCGCCTCGGTCTTTTCCGATGCCTTGTCGAGAAACAGCGGCGCCAATCCCGTATAAGCCGGTGGCGTAACCCAGATATCCAGGCTCAAGGGGCCGCCAAGGGAACCGTCGAAGCGGGGGATAAAAGCGCGTTCCAGACGGCCCGCGGCGTCACCGCGGCTTGCCGCCAAGGCAATCACCAGGAACAAGAAAACCGCCGCCCGCAAGCCAAATGGGTCCAGCGAGGCCACCCCGGGGGAAGGAATACGCAACCTAAGACGACCGACGGCCCGGCTCATCCGTGCAAGATGGGCTCGCCACAAGTCCAAGACGGCGCGATTGCCGCTGTCGGCGGCAAGGCGGTCGGCCAGCGCCGTCAAGGGACGGTGCCGCAAGCCGCTGTCCCGTTCCAGGCGGTGACGGGCCATTGCCACGTCCACCTGGCGGAATCCGGCCATGCCTTGGCGGAAGACGATCGCCAATCCGATCGCGAAAACGGCCAGCACCAAGACATGCAGCCAGCCGGGGAGGAAGGGGAGAACGTCAAGCAAAGCGATGGAAACAAACAGTCCGGCCAAGGCCGCCACCTTCCAAAACCGGGACCAAAGGCGTTCCCACAAAAGGACCGTCCGCGCCAGTCCCAGAATCCACAAAAGACGGACGTGGGGCGGTGGTTTCGCGGGGCCGGATCCGCTCATCAGGTTTTCAGCCAGTTCGGAATCACTTCCCGGGACAGCATGTCATCGACGCTCAGCCGTTTCCTGACCAAGGCGAAATCTCCGCCCCGAACCAGGACCTCGGGCACCAGAGGCCGAGTGTTATAGACGGACGACATCACGGCGCCGTAAGCTCCGGCGGTGCGGATGGCCAGCAGATCTCCGGGCCTGAGCGGTGGCAATGGTCTGCCGGCGGCGAAGGTATCGCCAGTTTCGCAAACGGGTCCGACCACGTCCACCTCTTTGCACTCGGCCTTGGCGGGGGCTTCCATCACCGTGGCGATGCCGTGAAAGGCATTATACAGCGCCGGGCGCATCAGGTCATTCATGGCGGCGTCGACAACGACAAAACGGCGGGTTGCCCCTTCCTTGACATAGAGCACGGAGGTGACGAGGCAACCGGCGTTGCCGGCAATGACCCGGCCCGGCTCCAGGATCAGACGGCAGTCGAGATCGCCGATCGCCGATTTGACCACCGCCGCGTACTCGCCGGGCGAGGGCGCCGGCTCATCGCCGTAGGGAATGCCGAGACCTCCTCCGAGGTCGAGGCTGCGAATGGCGAGGCCGTCGGCGCGCAACAAGACGACCAGGTCGCGCGTCCTGACGTAGGCTTCCCTGAACGGTTCCAGATCCGTCACTTGCGAACCGATATGCACGGCGATGCCAACAATATCGATCCCAGGCATGGTAATGGCGCGGGAATAGACCCGGTGGGCCCGTGTCCATTCGATGCCGAATTTGTTCTCGGCTTTTCCGGTGGTGATCTTGTCGTGGGTATGGGCGTCGATGTCGGGGTTGATGCGGATGGCGACGGGGGCGCTGACGCCCTTGTCCACGGCCACTTGCCCGAGAAGCTCCAATTCGGGTTCCGATTCCACGTTGATCTGAAGAATCCCGGCGTCCAACGCCGCCGCCAATTCCTCGGCGGTCTTGCCGATGCCGGAAAAGACGATGCGCGAAGCCGGAACGCCCGCCGTCAAGGCGCGCTTGAGCTCGCCGCCGGAAACCACATCGGCGCCGGCGCCGAGCCGGGCGAGGACGCCAATGACGGCGATGTTGGAATTGGCTTTAACCGCATAGCAAACGGTTGCATCGACATCGGCGAAGGCATCGGCGAAAACCCGGTAGTGTCGTTCGATGGTCGCTTGGGAATAACAATAAAACGGCGTTCCCGTTTCCTCGGCGATACGGATCAAGGAGACGTCCTCGGCGCACAGCCGGCCGTCCCGGTAGACGAAATGATCCATGATCCGGCAATTCCCGCCGTCCGTTACTGGGTCGGGTATTGCCGCGGGTGGTCGGAGCCTTCGGGCTGTTCCGGCGCCGACTTGCGGCCGCAGGCGGCAAGCGGCGAGGCCAAAGCGAGGATAAGCATGACAATGACAATCTTACGGATCATGTCTATCTGTCCCATTCTTCCATTTCTACTCTAAAAACCGTTTCCTGGCTTCGGCGGCGGCGCTACGCACCCTATCGGGCGCGGTGCCGCCGTAACTTTGCCGGCTTTTGACCGAATTTTCCACCCCCAGCACCTCGAAAACGCCGTCGTTGATCCTGGCCTCGGCTTTTTGCATCTCGTCCAATGACAGATCCTCCAACCGGCATCCTTTTTGCTCGGCCCTCGTGACCAGACGTCCGGTGATCTGGTGGGCCCGGCGAAAGGGGATTCCCAAAACCCTGACCAGCCAGTAGGCGAGATCGGTGGCGGTGGCATGGCCATGGCCCGCCGCTTCCCGCATGCGTTCGGGTCTGAAGGTGATGTCCCGCAACATGGCGCCCATGCCGGCGATGCTTAAAGCCAGGGTATCGGCGGCATCGAAGACCGGCTCCTTATCTTCCTGCATATCCTTGCCGTAAGCCAGCGGCAGGCCCTTCATGACGACGAGCAGGGTGTTGAGGGAGCCGATCACCCGCCCGGCCTTCGCCCGGACCAATTCGGCGGCGTCGGGATTGCGCTTCTGGGGCATGATCGAACTGCCCGTCGAAAGGGCGTCCGGCAGACGGGCGAAAGCGAACCGGTCCGAACACCAAAGGACGATCTCCTCGGCCAGGCGTGACAGATGCACGGCCAGGATCGCCGCCAGGGCCAGGAATTCCAGCGCGAAATCGCGGTCGGACACGGCGTCCATGGAATTGACCACGGGTTTGTCGAATCCCAAGGCCCGCGCCGTCATCTCCCGGTCAACGGGAAACGACGTGCCGGCCAGGGCCGCCGCGCCCAATGGACATTCGTTGAGGCGGCGGCGGCAATCCTTGAGGCGGCCGCGGTCGCGCCCGAACATTTCGACATAGGCCAGCAGGTGATGGCCAAGGGTCACCGGCTGCGCCGACTGCAAATGGGTCAAGCCGGGCATGACGGCGCCGGCATGGGCCGAAGCCTGGTCGACCAGCACCGATTGCAGGTTTTTGAGTCCTTCATCGAGTCCATCGATGGCGTCCCGAACCCAGAGCCTCAAGTCGGTGGCCACTTGATCGTTGCGCGAACGCGCCGTATGTAGGCATCCGGCGGCCTCGCCGGCCAGTTCGCCCAAGCGCGCTTCGACATTCATATGGATGTCCTCCAGGGATCGCTTAAAGGTGAATTGGCCGTTGCCGATTTCGCGCAGTATTTTGTCGAGGCCGTCGAGGATCGCCTCGCCGTCCTTTTCGGATATGATGCCCTGGCCGACCAGCATGGCGCAGTGGGCCTTGGATCCGGCGATGTCGTGAACATAGAGGCGCTTGTCGAAATCAACCGAGGCGTTGATTTCCTGCATGAGTTCGCAAGGATCGGCGCCGAACCGGCCGCCCCTGGTCATGTTGGTATCTTTACCGGCGCCATCGCCGGGCGCCCGGTTGGAGGGTTTGCCGGTCATGGTGTTGCATCCGGGGAAGTTGAATTGATTACGAACATGTTGCGTTTTGCCTTCGCGGCGGTGATCTTCGTGGTGGTCGTTTGGGTGATTGTGGCCATATACCCGCGGCTTGCAAGTGTCGAAAGCGAGAAATGCGTTCCGGCGGCAAACGCATTCGCCAAATTTTTTCCCACGCAGCCGCCGAAACCGGTCCCAAGCGAGGCCTTTTTCGACGGCGGCGGCAATGAATTCACTCTTGCCGATTACCGGGGCAAGGGCGTGGTGCTGAATTTCTGGGCGACTTGGTGCGCTCCTTGCGTGCGCGAAATGCCGGCGCTTGACCGGCTGCAGGCGAAAATAAGCGGCGGCGGCGTCGAAGTGTTGACGGTTTCCGTGGACCGCGGCGGCGGCGCCGACGTCGAAAAATTCTATCGAACAAACCGCATCGACAACCTTCCGATCCTCATCGACAGAGGTGAAGCGTTGCTCCGCGGACTGGGCGTCAAGGGACTGCCAACGACCGTCTTGATCGACGCCGAAGGCAAGGAAATCGGCCGTGTCGTCGGCGCCGCCGAATGGGATGAACCGAAGATCGTCGCCTTCGTCCGCGGTTGCCTCGCGGCGGCAAGAACTCCGAAGGCATGACCACGTGCGTCAAAACATTCGTGGCGTTACTGGCCTTGGTGCTGGCCGCGTCTTGCGGCGGGACCTTGCCTTGGGAAAAACCCGGCCGCTGGGAAAATCCGGGCGTCACCGAAGAGCAGTGGAGCAAGGACCGGTCGACTTGCCGCCGCCTCGCCAAGACGGCGGCCGAAAGGAAGTACGTGCGCGAGCACATCTATCTTGGCCGCGGCGATTTCGGCACCGCCGACACCTTCGAAAGTCGCATGGCCCGTTACGACGCCGGCAAGCGAGGCAATCGCCTGTTCGGCAACTGCATGACACGGCGGGGCTACAGTAAAGTCGGCGACAAGGACGGAAAATAGGATGCCTGAATGACGGCCCGGAAAGGGGAATCGGGAAAAGGCGGTTCTAAGCGGCGATGGATTTGCCGGCCTTGCCGTCGAAGACCGCGACCTTGCTGGTTCCGAAGGTGAGATAATCCTTTTCTGTCCGGATTGAAGCGCAAGTAATGCATTGCAACAATTCCATAAATGCATGGCTCGATCTGCCCTCGCGGAGCCTTCCCGAGCGTTGATTTCGCTTATGTAAAATCACCGGAGGTCCATTTAGGTTCTTGCCTGATGGCCTGCCTCTTTCCTAGTGTTCCGGGTACGGGCGTGACGGATTTTAAGGATTGCGGCTTTGAACGAAACCTACTTAGGCGACGAAAGACTGGATCGGCTGTTGCGGGAGGCCGGTTCGGCCTGGCGCGCGGCGGCCGTGCGCGATCTGGTGCGGGGCGTCGTCGCGGCGCCGCGGGGCGTCGATCCCGGTGCCTGGGTGGCCCTTATCGGCGAGGCGCCCGGCGACGAACTCGCTTGCCAGCTGGCCGCCCTTCATGCCGAAACTTCGCTTTCGTTCACTAGCGGGCTGGAAGGCGCCGGCGACGCGGCCAGGCTCGAGGCCTTGCGCGCCGAAATGAAACGGCTTGCCCTTGACGGCTTCATCGTCCCCCGCTTTGACGAGCATCAGAACGAATACGTTCCGTTGCGGGCGGAGCGTCTGGCTTGGCTCACCGGTTTCACCGGTTCGGCGGGTCAGGCGGTGGTGCTTTCCGGCCGGGCCGCCGTTTTCGTGGACGGGCGTTACACTCTGCAGGCGCGGGCGGAAGTGGACGGGAACCTGTTCGAGCTTCGGCAACTTCCCGACGAGACGCCGGGCGATTGGATCGGCGAACATTTTGCCGTTCCCGGTGGCCGGTTTGGTTACGATCCATGGTTGCATACTCCAAATCAATTGCAGCGTTTACGCGGTGCCTGCGAAAAGGCCGGGGCCGAACTGGCGGCCGCCGCCGAAAACCCGGTGGATGCCGTTTGGAGCGGCCGGCCGTCGCCGCCCATAAGCCCCATCGTCGCCCATGATGACGCCGTCGCCGGCATGGCTTCGGCCGCCAAGCGCCGCCAACTCGGCGCAAGCCTTGCGCGGCGTAAACTGGCCGCGGCGGTGCTGACGGCGCCGGATTCCATCGCTTGGCTTCTCAATATCCGCGGCGGCGACGTGCCGTTCGCGCCGTTGCCCTTGGCCTTCGCCTTCATTCATGCCGACGCCTCCGTTGATTTGTTCGTCGATCCCCGCAAGCTCACGGCGGGTGTGCGCCGGCATCTGGGCGGCGACGTGCGCCTTCAAGGGCCCGAGGCTTTCGGCCCGGCCCTCGACCGCTTGGGCGCGGCGGGCAAGACCGTGCGCCTGGATGCCGACGGCGCCCCGGACTGGGCTTTCCGGCGCTTGCGGGATTCCGGGGCCGACCTGTCGCCGGGGGCGGACCCCTGCCAATTGCCGAAGGCCAAAAAGAATCCGGTCGAATTGGCGGGAATGCGCGCCGCCCACCGGC